>JAFYBI010000205.1 GCA_017540285.1 Clostridia bacterium
ATATTCGCTTTCCATGCTCTGAACGACCTTGTGAAAGAACGATGCATGCCGCGGGAAGAAGGTCTCCCCTTCGCTCGTGAACTCAGTGAAAGCCTGATCGGAACCAGTTATCAGCAGAGCGCAGTCAGAATGATTTATCAGTATGAGGATTGGGACAAACTGGAGCGATGGCGCCATCTGTCCTTAGAGGACTGCACAACCGCCCGTCTTTGGGAGGAACGATATGCATACTGGGGACAAAACGAAGCGTGCAGCCGGCAGAGACAAATAAATCTTTTCCAAGACCTGAATTACATGATTTGGAATGATTTCGGAAAGAAAACGGCGGACGGGAAAGAGGATTCCGCATCGTGGAACGAAGGCTTCCGCTTTGCACTCCGTCTCATCGACTGCCTCCGTGATCCATCCACGGACGAAGACGGATGGATCGACCTTCGGCTCTGGATCCTGCTCCGCATTGCCGGAAACAATTTCATCATGGGTAAAAAGGACGATGGGTATGAGGTTCTCGAGAAAGCGATGGCTTTGCTCGAAATCATCGCCCGATACCCGGCGGATCACACTTTCTCCTTCCACACGCCTGTGCTTGATCTGATTGAAGGTTCCGTCACAAACGATTTTGCCATGATTGATCTGTTCCATGGCTCTGCCGCAAGTGATTCCGAAGGTGATATTGACAACAGCGGCTGCGGAGACTGCCACGCCAACTACTTTCATACTGTTGAGAGCGTCATCGGGGCTGACAGCGAGTGTTTCGCGTCTGTCCGAGACGAGCCGCGTTTTCAGTCCATTGCTGCCCGTGTCAGGGAGATGGTCCCAAAAGCCGAAGTTGACAAGCTGCTTCTCTCCTCCGTTCGCGTCCCGAGGCTTCGCGCCTTTCTGAAAGCCAAAACGGAATAACCACCCCGCCCCGCTCTTCATGGGCGGGGCTTTTTACGTCCGCACCTTCTTGTAGTATTCCAGCGACGTGAAGCCGTGCTCGATGTGGTTGAGCAGATACCGCTCGGCGATCACGCCGAACAGCGACTGCTCCGGCTTGTCGAGCGAAAAGGACAGGAATCTCTTCTGCGGCGCGTCTTCGAGAAAGCGCAGGGCCGCGAGCACCGGCGGGCTGACCCGGATGAGGATCTTCGCCGTCTCGTCCGCGAGGTATTCGGGATCGTTTTCGAGGAGTGTGCGGCATTTTTTGCAGAGCAGGCGCCCGTTCATCACGTCGAGCGTCGAATCCTCCCCGGAAACATCCCGCCCGCAGACGGCGCATCCCGAGAGGTCCGGCATGAAGCCCTCCTGCGCGGCGAGGCGGAATTCAAACGCGCCCCGGATGCGCTCGAGGGGGATGTCCTTCTTGTTCGCGATCGCCCAGAGGGTGTTGAGCGTCAGACTCATGAGCTCCGCGTTCTCGATCTCCTCCTGCGCGAACTCGCACGCCGCGTCGCAGACATAGTTCGCCAGCGCGAGCTTTTCGACGTCATAGCGCAGTTCCATGAAGTTGTCGATGAAGAACGCGTCGGCGATGTACCAGTATTTCGACCGCCGCCGGAGCAGGAACGTGCTGTACGCAAACATCTGCGCGGATGCGGCGTACTTCGAGCGCAGGGACGAGACGCCCTTGCCGCTCACCGTGATCCGTCCGCGCTCCGCGGTCAGCAGCGTGATGATCTTGTCGGCTTCCCCGGCGGCCGTTTCCCGCACGACGAGACCGTCGATCTCGAGCTCTTCCATGGCAAGTCACTGCACGTCTTCGGGACGGAAGCCGAGGTTGTAGAGGGACGCCTCGCTGTCTCTCCACTTCTCCTTGACCTTCACCCAGAGGTTGAGATACACCTTCGTGCCGAAGAAGTCCTCCATGTCTTCGCGGGCATACGTCCCGATGCGCTTGAGGGTCTCTCCGTTCTTGCCGACGATGATGCCCTTGTGGCTCTGCTTCTCGCAGTAGATCTCGGCGCGGATGCGGAGGATGTCTTCCTCATCCTTGAATTCCTCGATGACGACGGCGCACCCGTGGGGGACCTCGTCGGAGAGGAGGCGCAGGGTCTTTTCCCGGATGATCTCCGCGGCGATCTGCCGCTCCGGCTGGTCCGTGAGGCTGTCGCCGTCGAACATCCAGTCACCCTCGTAGAGGAACTGCGCGCACTCGTCGAGCACCTCGTCCACGTTCTTGCCGTTCACCGCGGCGGTCGGGACCACGGCGTCGAAATCATGCAGGGCCGCATAGCCCGCGATGGTCTCGGCGAGCTTTTCGCGGTTGATGAGGTCGATCTTGTTCAAGACGAGGATCGCGGGCAAGCCAGCCTTTTCGATCTGGCCGATGAGGTTCTTCTCGACCTCCCCCGCCGGATAGCCCGCTTCCGCGATGAGGATCACCGCGTCCGCCGCACCGACCGAGGAACGGACGGATTTCATCATGTATTCGCCGAGCTTGTTCTTCGCGCGGTGAACGCCCGGCGTGTCGAGGAACACATACTGGTCCTCGCCCTTCGTGAGGATGCCGGCGATGCGGCTGCGCGTGGTCTGCGGTTTCGGGGAGACGATCGCGATCTTCTCGCCGAGGAGGTGGTTCATCAGGGTGCTTTTGCCGACGTTCGGCCGGCCGACGATGGCGATAAAGGCGGTTCTCATGGATTCTCTTCCTCTCTTTGCTTCACTTCGAGGCCGATCTTTTTCATGACGACGCGCTGACGGGCGCGCATTTCGGCCTCTTCCTCTTCCGAATTCACGTGGTCGTATCCGAGCAGATGCAGGACCGAGTGGACAGTCAGGAACGCGCATTCCCGCTCGTAGCTGTGGCCGAACTCCTCCGCCTGTTCCGCGGCGCGCTCAAGAGAGAGCACGATGTCCCCGAGCTCGCAGATCTCCCCGTCGAGGGGCATGTCCCCGTTCTTCATGTCGTACATCGGGGAGGAGAGCACGTCCGTCGGGGCGTCGATCCCGCGGAACTCGCGGTTTTTCTCCCGGATCCCCTCGTTGTCCGTGAAGGTCACGGACACCATCGCGTCGCGGTCGAAGCGCTCGCAGGCAAGCGTCGCGCGCACGGCTCGCCGGATCAGGCGGCGCAGGCGAAATCCGGCCTTCATCTCGGTCTGATCGTTTGAAAAATCGATGCGGAGCTTCATTTCGTTCACGTCCTCTTCGGCTTGTACTGCTTTTTCTCGCGGGAACTGCCGTCCCTTCGCTCGTTTGCCCGGACCGCGCGCTCGTGCTCGTAGCGGTCGTAGGCCATGATGATCTTCTGAACGAGGCGGTGGCGCACCACGTCGCGCTCGTTGAATTCGTGAATGCCGATGTCGTCGATGTTCTTCAGGATCTGCGCCGCAATGGACAGCCCGCTCTTCGTTCCGCGCGGCAGATCCGTCTGCGTCAGGTCCCCCGTGACGACCGCCTTCGAGCCGTTGCCGAGACGGGTCAGGAACATCTTCATCTGCTCGGGCGTGGTGTTCTGCGCCTCGTCGAGGATGATGAAGGAGTCGTCGAGCGTCCGGCCGCGCATGTAGGCGAGGGGCGCGATCTCGATGGTCATCTTTTCGATCATCTTCCCGCAGCTCTCCGCGCCGAGCATCTCATAGAGCGCGTCGTACAGCGGGCGCAGATAGGGATCGATCTTGCTCTGCAGATCGCCGGGCAAAAAGCCGAGACGTTCCCCGGCCTCCACCGCCGGACGGGTGAGGATGATCCGGGAGACCTCGTGCGCGCGCAGCGCCTTGACCGCAGCCGCGACCGCAAGATAGGTCTTGCCCGTTCCCGCTGGCCCGACGCCGAGGACGATGGTGTTCTTTTTGATGAGCTCGAGGTATTTCTTCTGTCCGACGGTCTTCGGCTTGATCGGCTTTCCCTTCGCCGTGACGAAGAAGCAGTCGTCGTCGAAGGCGGAGAGCTCGGACACCCGTCCTTCCTTCACCATGCCGATGATGTAGTCGACGCTCTGGTCGGTCAGCTCGTCGCCGAACGTGACGATGCGCCGCAGATACCCGAGCGCGTCCGCCGCCATCCCGACGCCGGGCTCCTCGCCGTCGATCGTGATCGTGTCCCCGTCGTCGTTCTGATTCTGTATATTCTGAATGCGGACGCCGAATTCGCTTTCCAGCCGGTTGATGTTCCGATCAAAACTGCCGAAAAGCCGCGCCGTGACCTCCGAGGAGGCCGTCGTGATTTTCTTCTGTGCCATAGGTTCTCCGAAATGATGGTTTTTCGTCCTCCACCGCGAACTCCTCGGTGACGCCGATCTGCCGGCTGACGGAGAGCAGTCCGTCGAGACGCCAGACACCGTCGCGGAGCGAGCCGCGGAAGGATTTTTCAAGCAGGACGCCGTCCTGTGTCGCCTCGCGCACCAGCCGCCGCATTTCCGTCATCGCTTCCGCCTGAGCATCATCGGCGGAGATCGTCACGGGCACGGCTTCGGTCCGCTGCCAGACGGTCCTTTCCACCCACACGGGGAGGGGCGTACCGTCCGGAAGGCACACTCGTCCTATTGTATCTATTTTATCATAAGTGGAGGGGTCAAATCCATAGTTTTCGGAAAGATTTATCGTTTTTTTGAAAATTTTCAGGGCAAAAGCCGTCTTTTTTTCTCCCGTCGGGCGTTTTTCCAGCCGTTCGAGGGGGATTTCCACGGCCAGAGGCACCGCGACCGACGCCCAGACCTCCCCCGCGGCATACTCCCAGCGGAACCCGCCGTCCTTTTTCTCGAGGATCCCGGAGATCGCGACCTCGCCGGGGCGGATCACATCCCCCGCCCTAACCGCTGCCTGCCCTTCGAAGACGTTCACCTCCTCGATCACCCCGGTTTCGGCCGCCACGACGTTCGCGCCCGTGTGCGTACGGTCCCCGCGCACGCCGTCCGCCCACATCTCCCGCACCTGCACCTGCGCGACCGTCCCGTTCATGTAGACGGAGAGCCACGCGATATCGTTCTGCACGGCGACGTAATCCGCATGGAGCTGATCGAAATCGATCCCGCGCCACCGCGTCCCGATCTCGAAGCCGAGATCCGAGAGCTGCGCCGTGATCGTTTCCGCGGAGGTTTTGGTGTTTCCCTCGATGCGGATGTCCCACACGAGCCCGCCGGAAAAATTGAGCCAGAGGGCGACGAGGAGCAGCCCGACGGGGATCCCGGGCCTCTCCCGGCAGAACGCGAGCGCGGCGGGCAGACCGTGCCGTTCCCCGATCTCCGCTTCGATCCCGAGGCTCGCGAAGACCAGCGACGCCGCGCGGACATCCTCCTCCCGGATCCGCGCCGAAACCCGCTCCCCGCGCACACGTTCCCGCGTGATCGGGATCGAGGCGCCAAACATCGCGTCAAACACCGCGGTGCGGTCCGAGCGGGAAAAGGAGACGGACCGCCAGCCCGCGAGAAATGCCCGAAGTCCCATCACACGGCCTCCTCATCAAACGATACGGCATCGATCTCCCCGCGCACGAGGATGCTGCCTTCCTGAAAATCCTCGATCGCGAGCATCCGCCCGGTGATCGTCACCCGCCCCCCGTCCGACGCGAGCACCACCCGCTCCGGTCCGTATTCGAGGATCCCGCCGCACCCCGCCGCCTCGACCTCGCGCCGCCCCCGGACCGTGCAGACCGTCATCGGCACGACGGCGTCGAGGGGGACCTCGAACAGCGACGCCACGGCCTCCCCGAGGCTCCTCGGCCGCCTGCGCTCCTTTTTCTCCGGCAAGTTTGTGCCCTCCCGCGCATAGAAATACCGTCAGATTGTATTCCGTCCCCCGCGGACTTTATGCAAGGAGCCGCCATGACGTCTGCCCGCCGTTTTTCCGCCGTCCTGCCCGCCGCGCTCTGCATCCTCGTTCTCGCGGCGTTTCTCCGTTTTCCGTCGGTCGTCCGGGAAGCGGCCGTCTCTTCCCTGTCGCGCTGCGCCTCCTCGCTCATCCCCGCGCTCTTTCCGTATATGGCCGTCTCCGCCATCCTCGTCCGACGCATGAAACGCGGCGCGGGGCTCGCCGTTTTCCTCGTCGGACTGACGGCGGGATTTCCGGTCGGCGCTGCCGGTGCCGCCGCCTGCTGCCGCGAGGGCCGGATCGGAAAGCGGGACGCCGAACGTCTCGCCGCCGCCTCCTCCGCCGCGTCCCCGGCCTTTCTCATCGGCGTTCTCGGACGGATGTGGGGCGACGCGCGCTTCGGCTGGGTGCTCTTTCTCGCGTCGCTCCCCGCGCTCCTCTGCTTTTTCCCGCTTCGCCTCGCCGCGCGCATGTCGTCCGCCGCCGATCCGGGATCTCCCGCTCCGTTCTCCCGCGATCTCGCCGACGCGATCGGGCAGGCAGGCGCGGGATGCCTCGCGGTCACCGCCTCGGTCGTGTTCTTCTCGGTCCTCGCCGCCGTCGGGAAAACGCTTGTCCCGCCGCTTGCACCGCTGCTGTGCCTGACGTTCGAGTTTTCCGCAGGAGCGCTGTACGGCGCGTCCGTCGGCGGGACGGTCGGTGCCGCTCTGACCGGAGCCGCCGTCGGGTTTTCCGGTCTCGCCGTCCTCACGCAGGTATCCGCGCCGCTCTCGGAGGCCGGGCTCTCGCCGAAGCCGTATCTGCTCTCCCGCCTCGTCCTCGCCGCATGGCTCGCCGCCGTCTCCGCCGTGTGGTACCGGATCCGCCCCATGACGCCGGCCGCCGCCGCGATGGTCCCTTCTTCCGCCCTCCCCGCCGCCGCCCTCTGCGCCTGCCCCGTCCTCCTCTTCAGCCTCTCTCTTCTCCGCCGGACGAAAAACGTGCCGGCATCCTCTTGTAATTCCGGGAAAAATCTGGTAAAATAGAGCAAAACAGATCCCGGAGGATATCCCATGCTGTCCTTTGCCAGCGACTATATCGAAGGCGCGCACCCCTCGATCCTCGACGCGCTCGCGAAAACCAATCTCGTCCCCCAGCCTGGCTACGGCGAGGACGAATACTGCCGCCGTGCCGCCGAGAAGATCCGCGCGGCCTGCCGTGCCCCGGACGCCGACGTCTTCTTCATCTCCGGCGGCACGCAGACCAACCGCATCGTGATCTCCGCCATGCTCGGCACGGTCGATGGCGTGCTCTCCCCCGCCACCGGCCACATCAACGGCCACGAGGGCGGCGCGATCGAATCGACCGGGCACAAGGTCCTCGCCCTGCCGCACCGCGACGGAAAACTCGACGCAGCGGCCGTCCGGTCCTATCTCGCGGACTTCTATGCCGACCGGGAGGGATATCCGCACATGGTCCGGCCCGGGATGCTCTATCTCACCCACCCGACGGAATACGGCACGCTCTACGCGAAGGACGAGCTCACCGCGCTGCGGCAGGTCGCCGGGGAATACGATCTGCCGGTCTTTCTCGACGGTGCGCGGCTCGGATACGCGCTCGCGACGCCGTCGTCCGACGTGACGCTCGAAGACCTCGCGCGGCTCACGGACTGCTTTTCCATCGGCGGGACGAAGGTCGGCGCGCTCCTCGGCGAGGCGGTGGTCTTCCCGCGCGGGAACGCCCCGAAGCACTTTTTCACCTACATCAAGCAGCAGGGCGCGCTCCTCGCGAAGGGACGGGTCCTCGGGCTCCAGTTCGATACGCTCTTCACGGACGGGCTGTATCAGAAGATCGCCGCAGGCGCCGTTCGTCAGGCGGACCGCATCCGCGCGGCGCTCGGAGAGCTCGGCGTCCCGTCGGCCGTCCCCTCTCCGACGAATCAGATCTTCCCCGTCCTGTCGAACGAAGACGCCGCCGCACTCGCGCAGGAAGTGATCTATACCTTCTGGGAAAAGGCGGACGAAGGCCATGCGGTGATCCGGCTCTGCACGAGCTGGGCGACGACGGACGAGAAGGTTGACGCGCTGATCGCCGTTCTGCGCCGCATCCTCGGGGGTCGGTGATGGCGGCGTTCGACTTTACCGTCCGCACGAAGCGGGACCTCGCCGACGCAGTGGAGCGCTTCGGGATCGTGCCGCTCTTCACCAATTCGATCCCCGGCTTTTCCGTCGAGGAGCATGTCGCGCCGGAAGCGTGGTTTTCCGCAGACGAAGGCGTCTGGGAGTGGAAGGGCCCCGTCATCCGGGAAACCGGGTGCGCATACGGCAAATTCTTCGAGAAGAAGGCGGTCTTCGTCAGCCGGTCCATTTTCCCGGATCTCGCAAACTGGAGGCGGGACGGCTACGACTTCGACGCGCGCTTCGACGATGGGCTGGCGTCCTTCGCGGATCAATATCTGTTCGACCTCATCGACAGCCATGCGCCCGTGCTGTCGGGAACGCTGCGGGAGGTCGGGAATTACAAAAAGGGCGGGAAGAAGGGCTTCGAAACGGTCCTCGGCCGCCTGATGCACCAATGCTACGTTCTGATCGACGACTTCGTTTATCTCCGGGACAGGACCGGCAGGCCCTACGGATGGGGCGTCGCGCAGTACTCGACCCCGGAGAAATGGCTCGGCGAGGCGTTCACCTCCGCCGTTTACGGAAAAGACCCGGAGGAATCGGGCACCGTGATCTTCGAACGGCTGAAAGCGCTCACAGGAGCGGACGACCGGGCCGTCAAACGGTTCATGAAATAAGACAAGGAGCGGACCTATGGAATTTCAGGGAAAGGTTGCCGTCGTGACGGGCGGATGCCACGGGATCGGCCTGGCCGTCGTCCGGGCATTCGAGCGGGAAGGCGCGCGGACCGCCGTGATCGACCGGAGTCCCGCGGCGGATTTCGTCGGCGACGTCGGGAGGAAGGAGGACCTCGAGGCCTTCGCCGCGTTTGTCCGCGAACGGTACGGCCGGGTCGACTTCCTCGTAAACAACGCGCCGCCGCTCATGCGGGGGATCGATGCGTGCTCCTATGAGGACTTCGAGCGCGCGCTCCGGGTGGGCGTAACGGCTCCGTTCTATCTCACGAAGCTGCTTCTTCCCCTCTTCGGCCAGGGAGCGGCGGCTGTCAACATCTCCTCGTCCCGCGACCGCCAGAGCATGCCCGGGACCGAGAGCTATACGGCGGCGAAGGGCGGAATCTCCGCGCTCACGCATGCCATGGCGGCGAGTCTTGCGGGACGCGTGCGCGTGAATTCCGTATCGCCCGGCTGGATCGACACGGAATACCGCACATACGAAGGCCCCGACGCCCTGCAGCAGCCTGTCGGACGGGTGGGCAATCCGGACGATATCGCCGAAGCGGTGCTCTTTCTCTGCTCGCCGCGCGCCGGCTTCATCACCGGGGAAAACCTCACGGTCGACGGCGGCATGACGCGGCTCATGATCTATCACGACGAACACGGATGGACCTACCGTCCGTGACACGGATACCGTCAAACCATCCATACGAACAGGGGGACCGAACAATGTTCCGTTTTGCCATCATGGGAGCGGGCGGGATCGCCAACAAGTTCTGCGACGCCGTCTCGCTGATCCCGGACGCCGCGGTCACGGCGATCTCATCCAAATCCATCGACCGTGCCGAGAGCTTTGCCAACCGGCACCGTCTGCCCGCCTATTACGACAGCTACGAAAGAATGCTCGAAGAGGAGCGTCCCGACTGCGTCTACATCGCCGTCACCCACGACGCGCACTTCGAGCTCGCCATGCTCTGCCTCGCGCACGATACGCCGATCCTCTGCGAAAAGAGCATGTTCCGGAATTCCCGCGAGGCCGAGACCTATTTCGCGGAATCGGAAAAGCGCGGTCTCTTCTCGATGGAGGCCATGTGGAGCCGCTTCCTGCCCCCGGTCGCCAAGGCCCGCGAATGGGTGAAGGAAGGGCGGATCGGACGTCCCGTCTTCGGCGACATGACGATCGGCTTCCGTTCCTCTCCCGATCCCGAAAACCGCATCAACAATCCGAAGCTCGGCGGCGGCGCGGCGCTCGACATCACCGTCTATTCCTACGACGTCCTGACCCGCGTGATCGACCGTCCCGTGCTCCGCGCCTCGGTCGAAGCGACGAAAATGGCGACCGGCGTGGACGACACGGATATCGCGCTGCTCCGCTTCGAAGGCGGCGTCCTCGGCGTATGCAAGTCGACGGTCGCCTGCTCCCCGGACGAGCGGCTGATCGTCGAGGGGACCGAGGGCCGGATCATCCTGCCGCACTCCCACGTCGGGAACGAGGCACAGCTCTGGCGCGGCGGACGCCTCGTCGAGCACTTCATCGACAACGAAACGAAAAACGGCTTCACCTACGAGATCGAAGAGACGATCCGTTCGATCCGCGCCGGAAAGATCGAAAGCGAGGTCTGTCCGCACGCGATGACGCTCGAATTCGCGCGCCTCTGCGACAGGATCTTCGAAGAAGCCGAATAAAGCAGACTATCCGTCAGAGTGCCATGTGATCTGCGAAAGGAGACCGCCATGACCATCAAACCGCTGCACGGCGTCGGTCAGCCGCCCTTTTCGGGCATCGACTTCACCCTGATCCGCCGCTGGCTCACTCCCGCCGGGATCCCGTTTTCCCGTCTGCACGACGTGGGCGGATGCTTCGGGAACAACCTTTACGTCGACATTCCGAACCTCTTCCGCGATTTCGACGCCGATCCCGCCGACCCCGCGTCCTACGACTTCGCCTTCACCGATCTTCTGATCACCGCACTGGTCGAGGCAGGCGTCGAGCCGTTCTTCCGCCTCGGCGTGACGATCGAGAATTACATGCGCGTCCGCGCCTACCGCATCCATCCGCCGAAGGACAGCCTGAAGTGGGCGAAGATCTGCGATGGCGTCATCCGGCACTACACCGAGGGCTGGGCGAACGGCTTCCGGTACCGGATCCGGTACTGTGAGATCTGGAACGAGCCGGAAAACCACGTCGATCCCGCGAAAAACGAGATGTGGACCGGCACGGCAGAGCAGTATTACGATCTCTACAACACCGCGTCGACGTATCTGAAGAGCCGGTTTCCGCATCTGAAAATCGGCGGATACGCCTCCTGCGGCTTCTACGCGCTGCGGAATCCGGGAGACGCGCGAACCGAATACTTTCTCACATTCTTCGACGGCTTCCTCGACTCCGTGAAGGAATCGGGTGCGCCGCTCGACTTCTTCTCGTGGCATTCCTATGCGGGGATCGAAGAGACGGCGGAGTTTGCTCGGTATGCGCGCCGCCGTCTCGACGAAGCGGGATTCTGCGACACCGAGACGACCTGCAACGAATGGAATCCGGAGCACGAGCGGCGCGGGACCTTCCGCCATGCCGCCCTGATCTGCGCCTGGATGCTCGCGATGCAGCACGAGCCGGTCGACTCCGCGATGTTTTACGACGCGCGCCTCGGCCTCTCCGTCTACGGCGGTCTGTTTGATCCGATGAAGCGGGAAACCTACCCGGCCTACGACGCCTTCCTGGCCTTCAACGAACTCTACCGCCGGGGCCGCGAGATTCCCGTCGTCATCCCCGGCGCGTATGCCGCGATGGCTGCGGGAGAGGACGACCGGTGCCTCGTCGTGTCGAATCCGGGGAAGGAACCCGTACCGCTCGCGCTCGACGGCGAGGTCCTCTCCTGCCGCATGACCGGCGAAGGCCGCCGCCTCGAAGAAATCCCCCTGCCCGACGCCGTCCCGCCGGAATCCTTCCTCTGCATCGTGCTCCGCTGATGCGGTTTCCGCGCGAAATACCGCAGAACTCTCCGCGCGATCCGGAAAGAGCAAGCCGCAGTCTGTCACCCCGGGAGGACAACATGAAACAACCGACCGCAACGGAAAAATACCTGAATCTTCTCGCCCGCGAATATCCGAGCGCGGAATCCGCCGCCGCCGAAATGATCCGGCTCTCCGCCCTGCGCTCCCTGCCGAAGGGGACGGAGTACTTTTTCTCGGATCTGCACGGCGAATACGAATCCTTTTCCCGCCTGCTCCGCTCCGCCTCGGGCATGATCCGCGCCAAAATCGACCTCGTGTTCGAGAAGACCCTCTCCTCCGCCGAACGGGGATGCCTCGCCGAACTGATCTACACCCCGGAGGAGATTCTGCGCGGGATGATCCAGACCGGCACGATCGACGACGAATGGCGCTCGCTCACGCTCTACCGCCTGATCCTCGGCTTGTACAAGCCGCAGAAGGGCAGGATTTACTTGGATACCGATCGGGGAGAGATCCCCGTTTCCGCCGCTACGCGGCATCTCTTCGCGGCGGTGCCGCAGCTTCCCACCCTCTTCTCCGGCACGCTGCGGGAAAATCTCCTGCTGGTCAAGCCGGACGCTTCCGCCGAAGAACTCACGGAGGCGCTGGCGCTCGCGGAGTGCGACTTTGCGGACGCCCTGCCCGACGGGCTGGATACCCGTTTGGGCGAGCTGGGCGAGGGACTTTCCGCGGGGCAGCGCCAGCGTATCTCCATCGCACGGGCAATATTGATGCGCGGCAGAATGCTCCTTCTTGACGAGGCGACCTCCGCGCTCGACCGTGAGACGGAACAGCGCGTGCTGCAAAATCTGGCAACGCATTTTCCATCCGTGCTGATCGCCACGCACCGCCCGGACGTGATCCGGCGGGAGGGGACGGAGCACCTGAATCTGGAGCGCTCTCCAGACGGAGAGACGCCGGAAAAGAACGGAGTCGCAGAAGCCTATGAAGGATAAGTACATACGGATCAGCGTGATCGTCCTGCTGGACGCGCTGCTCATCCTGCTGTGCGGCTGGGTGGCGCTGGCGCTCCGCTTCGACGGCTTCGCGAAGGTGCCGGAAAGGTTCCGCACCCCGTGGGAGGCGTTCGTGCCCATCGAGCTTGCGCTGACGGTCGTGGTCTTCTTCATATTTAGAATGTATCACTACCTTTGGCGTATGATCACCACGCGGGACGTCGCGCGAATGATCGGTTCCGTGATGGCGGCGTTCCTCGTCACGCAGGTCGCCCGCTATTTCCTCGGCTACGACCAGCCGCGCAGCGTGATGCTCATTCAGCTTTTGCTGGAGATCGTGCTTCTGGTCGGAATGCGCTGCATCCTGCGGTTTTATCAGGTTTTGGTCTATGACGTCCGCCGTCCGAAGGGCGCCGAGCGCGTGATGCTCGTCGGCGCGGGCGAAGCGGGGCACATCCTCGTGCGCGAGATGATGACGGACCGCCACTTCACCGGCACGCTTATGTGCATCATCGACGACGATCCGCAGAAATGGGGGCTCTCCCTCGGCGGCGTGTCCATCATCGGCGGGCGGGAGAAGATCCTCTCCGCGGTGCAGAGCATGGAGATCAACAAGATCATCCTTGCAGTACCCGGCGCGACGGACGAGCAGAAGCAGGAGCTTCTGGACATCTGCAAGGACACCGGCTGCCTCGTGCAGATGCTGCCGCACCTTTATCAGTTGGAAGAAGGCGAGGTCCACCTCTCGGACGTGAAGGACGTCGATATCGAGGACCTCCTCGGCCGCACCCCCATTCAGCTCGACGAGCAGAAGCTCAACGAATTCCTCGGGGGCAAGATCGTGCTCGTCACGGGCGGCGGCGGCTCGATCGGAAGCGAGTTGTGCCGCCAGATCCTGCACCACAGGCCCAAGCGCCTCATCGTGGTGGACATCTATGAAAACAACGCCTACGATCTCCAGCAGGAGCTGCGCATCCAATACGGCGACGCGCTGGATCTGAAGATCGAGATCGCGTCGGTCCGCGACAAAAAGCGCATCTACGAGATCTTCGAGAATTACCATCCCGACGTGGTCTTCCACGCGGCGGCGCACAAGCACGTGCCACTGATGGAGGATTGTCCCGAGGAAGCGATCAAAAACAACATCTTCGGCACTTACCACGTCGTCCGCGCGGCGGAAAAATTCGGCGTGAAGAAGTTCGTCTTCATCTCTACGGACAAGGCGGTCAACCCCACGAACTTCATGGGCGCGACCAAGCGCTTCTGCGAGATGATCCTGCAGAGCCGCAAAAACAGTCCCACGACCTTCTGCGCCGTCCGCTTCGGCAACGTCCTCGGCTCCAACGGCTCGGTCGTGCCGCTGTTCAAGCGGCAGATTCTCTCCGGCGGGCCCGTCACGATCACGGACAAGCGCATCGTGCGCTATTTCATGACGATCCCCGAAGCCGCCCAGTTGGTGCTGGAGGCGGGCGCCATGGCGGATCGCAACGAGATCTACGTGCTGGACATGGGCAAGCCCGTCAAGATCCTCACCCTTGCGGAAAATCTCATCCGCCTCTCCGGCTATGAGCCTTACCGCGACATTGACATCAAAGAAGTCGGCCTTCGTCCGGGCGAGAAGCTCTACGAGGAGCTCCTCATTCAGGGCGAGACCCTTTCCACCACGAGCAACGAAATGATCTTCGTGGAACGGCAGATGCCGATCGACCCCGATCAGGTGATGCGGGACCTCAAGGAGCTGGACCGCGCCGTGACCGAGAAGACCAGCCCGCAGGAATTGATCCTGCTGCTGCGCTCCATGATCCCGACCTACCGCTCGCCCGAGGAAGTCAACGCGGCGGCGGAAGAGCACACCGCCGCGGCGTTGTGACAGATCGGAGGCGGAGAACGGCAAATGAAAAAACGGCGCACCGCCCGCATCGTCGGAGCGATCGTGCTTCTGGCACTGATCGCCGCGGCGATCTGGCAGCGAAACAATCTGGAAGCGGCGTGGATCCTCCTCACCAAAAATTCCGAGGAGATCAGCGCGCAGCTTGACGATAAACGCCAAGCGATGCAGAAGGAAATCGAAGAACAAACAGGCGTCGCGCTGCAAGTCCCGACGCCACAGCAGCGAGACGAGGTGCTCTCCGGTCAGAAAACAGCGGAAGAATTGAGGGAAGAACTGGGGCTCAATGAGCCGTCCACCGCATCAGGCGTCGGAGAGAGACCAACCGGGACCCAAACGGGGACGAAAAACGATCCCGTAAGGCAGGCGGAGATCATTCGCGCCTGCTCGTCGGAAATGCTGACGTGCGAGATCGACGTCATGGCGCGGCTGTCCGCATTAAAGGACGCGGCGCTGGACGAATGGGAGGCGCTTCCGGAGGCGGAACGCACCTCCGCGAGGAAAAAGAAGATCGCAGCGGAGGGTCTCAAGCAGTGCTACCGTCTGGAAACGGAGGTGGACGCGCAGGTCCGCGCGATCATTGCCAAGTACAAGACCGAGCTCACCGCCGTCGGCGGAGACACCTCGGTGCTGGATACCCTGTGGCGTTACTACGAGAGCGAAAAGGCCACACAGAAAGCATACTATACGGATCAGTATTTAAGATAAGGAGCACATACGGATCAGTATTTCATCATAAAAATTCATTGCAGGAGGAAAAATCATGAAGAACAAAGTGCTCGCAACCTTACTCACCCTTTGCATGCTGATCTCCCTTTGCCCGCTGGCAATGGCGGCAGATCCCGCAGGCGCCGCGATCGAAGACGCGGCCGAGAAGTACAGCTTCGACAACGTTTACGCCGGCGGCTACGTCGAAGCGAACGCCGCCGGAGTTGCCGAGCTGAGCGCGGCGAAGCCTGCCGGCGACGGCACCTTCTACGCCGCGGTCATCCCCTCGGACGCCGACAGCGCGGACATGGTGGAGTTCGTCGCCCTGACGGAGGACGGCGGCAACCTGACGGGTCTCTATGCCCGCGACGGTTACAGCGAATTCACCTGGAAGATCGTGGAGTATGATGCGTTCAACGGCGGCGTCGCCGCCATCGAAACGGATCCCACCGTCGTGACGTTCGATCAGGACTCGGGCACTCCCACCAGCGTTGATTTCACCGCGACGCTGACGATGAGCGACGAGCTCGCGACCCTCGCCGCGACCTTTAAGGACGATCCCGATATGGGCAGTCTTTCCTTCACCGCGATCGTTCGCTGCAATTCCGCTCTGATCATTGAGAATGCCGGCGCGAACATCACGCTCAACAGCGACATTTTCGAGATCGACACCAAGCACGTGAAGAGCTCCGAGCATGAGCTCATCGTTCCCTGCGTCCTCAAGGCCGGTTGGAAGAATGCCGACGATCTGTTTGCGAAGCTGAAGAGCGAGATGTCCTTCACCGGCACGATCCCCGTGACGGTGACCAGCTCCAACCAGCTCATCCTCGCGAAGAGCAACGCGTTCTGCGTCAACGGTTTCATCACGATCGACAATATTCCCGCGAAGAGCGGTACCGCGCCCGCGATCCTCGGCACCGGCTTTGTCGTTGCCGCTAAGGCGGACACGATCACGCTTGAGACCGAAGGTTCGATGACGCTCCGCGTCGTTGACGCGAACGGCAACCCCGTTAAAGGCGCTGCGGTCACGGTGACTCTGGTCAGCGATGACGAAGAGCCCTATGAGAACGAAGGCGTCACGGACGAAGACGGTATCGTCTCCTTTGAAGCTGAGGATCCCCTTACGGCTGCCCCCTACGGCACCTACAACGTCACCGTCGAGAAGGACGGCTTCTCCGTGACGGCCGGCGTTGAGTTCAGCCAGGACAACGCGAACGGCAACGCTCCCGCCGACGTGACGATCCCGACCGCTAACGGCGACGCCACCCCCGCGGACCCCGCCGTGCAGATCGTGCCGCAGGTGGGTACTCCCAACATTCTTCCCGCAAACCGTCTGCCTCAGCCCGTTGCTCCTCAGGGCGCGGGTCTTGAGAACGCTGTCGACGCTGACGACGTGGCGACGGTCCCGCCCGTTGCGGATCCGGGCTACGTCCCCGGCGCGAACCCCGCCGCTGCGGACGTGAACTCCGTTCTCGTTGAGCTGAAGATGAACGTGACGAAGGTCGCCGATCCTACGGACGCCGGCGAAGATGAGTCTCAGGCGATCCTCGGAGTCAACGGCGCTGAGTATTACACCGATCCCGCCGCGGCGACGGCGAGCGTGGCTCTCGTCGACTTCGTGGAGGTCACGATCGACAAGGTCACGACCTGGTACGTTGACGACGGCAACGGCCCCACCGACGCCAACACGGTCGGCACGAAGACCGAGGCAGTCCACGAGACGGACGACTTCGTGACCACGCTGATCCCCCTGTCCGCTGACCTCCTCGCCGCGCTTGACGGCCGCAATCCGAGCGAGTATCTGACCGTTTACCGCAACCATAACGGCACGGTCTCGAAGATGAGTAAGATCGGCCCGGAGACTGCGAAAGAGGGCTGGTTCGTTGTCAACCAGAGCGGCACGCTCTATATCGGCATCAAGAGCAAGAACTTCTCCACCTTTGCCATCGGCGTGATGGCTAACGCCGCTAACGGCGGCGGCGGCAACGG
>JAFYBI010000206.1 GCA_017540285.1 Clostridia bacterium
TCTCGCTGTGCACCCATTGCCACGACGGAGTCGTAAGACCGGACACGGAAAGCTGCACAACAAGGTGTTGAGCGAGCCACTGACGATTCAGAGCCACTCATCTTGGAGATGGCCCCCCTGTAATCTGGAAAGGAAGAGGCGTTATGCCCCATTGGACGACGCTTCACAAACAGAAGGGAGGTTGTACCCGAGGCAGGGGTGGATTCCCAAGGCGAGGAACCGCGCCTTGGGCGGCGGTGATCCCCAAGAGGCTGGCCGCGGAAGCCTCTTGGGTCCCGTCCGGAAGGACAAAAAAACAATCGACTTGGTCGATCCATCCCCGCAAGCGTCAGCGCGCCAGCGAAAGAAGCGCCAGCGGGCTTGCGAAGTGAGCCCGCCATGTGTCACCGCGGACTCCGCGGCGCAGGCAATAGAAAAGGCGCGCGGTTTTCGACTCCGCGCGCATTCCTTTATCTTGCGTCTTCATAGATCTCGCTCAGCCGCGTGATTTGCATGAAGTCCGCGGGATCCACCGGCTTCCCCCCGACCGTCATCGAGAAGTGCACGTGATCCTCTTCCGCGCTCTCGATCAGCGCCGTCTCCCCCGCCGCGCCGATCACCTGCCCGGCCGCGACATGATCCCCGGGATGCGCGATCTCGTTCGTGTGCTCGTCCAGTCCCTGGTACGTCGTCTCGGCGTCGCCGCTGTGCCGCACGCACACCGTCACCCCCATCATGGGATCGCGGCGGACCTCCGTGATCACCCCGTCCGCTGCAGCGAGGACCGGCGTCCCCGGCGCGCAGGCGAAGTCAAGCCCGCGGTGTACCCGGTAGTCGTTCATCGTCGCGGAGAAAACCGGGATCGTCAGGCTGCAGTCCTTCACCACGACAGCCCCCTCGACCGGCGCGTAAAACTCCGGGAGCGTCTCCTCCCAGCCGACGGTCGCGTTCACGGCGGCGTCTTCTTCCTCCGTGCGTTCTTCCTTCTCCTTGCCCGTCGTCTTCACCTGCTCTTCGACGGCTTCGCTCTCGGGCTTCTTCGATTCGTCGTCACGCTCCGTCTTCGCGGCGTCCTTCGCCTCGTCCTCCGGGCCGTTTCCCGGCGCCGCCTGTCCGTCCTCCCGATCCTGTACCCGGTTGTCCGGCAGCGGCGTGCGCGCTTCGGCCTCAGCCTTCGCTCTCCGGTTGGCGGAGGAGGTCAGGGCGACGAGGACGATCAGCGCGGTGAGCACGACGGCGAGGGTCGCGAGGAGGATGCGGTTCTGTTTTTTGCTTGCGTTTGTCATGAAAAAATCCTTCCTTTGCATGCTTGGGTTTGGTCTCCGTTATTGTGGGCCAAAACCGGGGCGTTTATGCAGAGGAAGGAGCTTTTTCGTGATCGCGCGCGAAGTTTTTCAGAGCTTGTAACCCGTCCCGACGAAGAGCGCGACGTCGCGGCCCGTGTCATCGGCGATTCTCACCTCGTACACCGCGGTCGTGCGGCCGTCCTTGACGCAGGAGGCGCGGGCCGTCAGGCGGCCACCCTTCGGCGCGGCGAGGAAGTGGATGCTCACATCGATCGCCACGGTCCCGCGGTGCCGGTTGTTCGACGCGATCGCGAAGGCAAAGTCCGCAAGCGTGAAGAGGACGCCGCCCATGACGCCGCCGAGGGCGTTTCTGTGATTCTCGCCGAGCGTCACCGAGCAGACGCATCCGTCCTCGGTCAGCTCGTCGAGCTCCATGCCGTTCACGGTGGCGAAGCGGTCGTTTCGGAAGTATTCCCGCGCTTCTTCGACGGTGGAAAAGGTACTCATGTTCGCCTTTCTTCCGGGATCTCCGGATGCCGGTCACTCCACGCCGAAGAGGAGGGCGGCGTAGGTGGGATAGGGCCAGTAGGTTTCCGCGGTGAGGGATTCGGCCTCGTCGCACGCGGCGCGCAGGGACTGCATGAGCGGGAGGACGCGGTCCTTTGCGTGGTTCGCGCGCTCGGTGTTGTCCGGGATCGCCTCCGCGTTCCGGAGCGTATCGGCGAGGGCGGCGGTATCGCGCCGGATCGATGCGGTCAGCGTCGTCAGTTTCTTCACGAGCTCCTCTTCGTAGGCGGTATCGATGTCCGGAAGGAGCGCCTTCTTCGAGAGGGCGGCGTCGGCGGTATCCTTCGCGTAGGCGGTCACGGCGGGCAGGATCTCTTTGCGGGCCATGTCGATCATGGTGTTCGCCTCGATGCGGATGGTCTTGACGTAGTTCTCGAGCGCGATCTCGTACCGGGAGCGCATCTCGGTCTCGGTGTAGACCTTGTGCGAGGTGAAGAGCCGGATGTTCTTCTCATCGAGGAAGTGCGGCAGAGCCTCGGGCGTCGTGCGGAGGTTGGAGAGCCCGCGGACCTCGGTCGCCTCGCGGATCCACGCGTCGTCGTAGCCGTTGCCGTTGAAGATGATGCGGCGATGCTCCCGCACCGTCTTGCGGATGAGGTGGTTGAGCATTTCGCGGAAGTCGGGCGCGGCCTCCAGCCGGTCGGCAAAGACGCGCAGGACCTCGGCGACGGCGGTGTTGAGGACGGTGTTGCAGTCCGCGATGGACTGGGACGACCCGACCATGCGGAACTCGAATTTATTTCCAGTGAACGCGAAGGGGGAGGTGCGGTTGCGGTCGGTATTGTCCTTCGGGAACTTCGGGAGGACGTCCGAGCCAAGCTGCAGCTGGTCCGCGGCCTTCGGGTTGTAGACCTGATGGGCTTCGAGCGTCTCGAGGATGGCGGTGAGCTCCGTGCCGAGGAAGATCGAGACGACCGCCGGGGGAGCCTCCGCCGCGCCGAGACGCCGGTCGTTTCCTGCAGACGCCGCGCTGATGCGCAAGAGGTCCTGATACTCGTCCACGGCCTGGATGACGGCGCAGAGGAACAGAAGGAACTGCGCGTTCTCGGACGGAGTCTCGCCGGGGGTGAGGAGGTTGATGCCGGTATTGGTGCTGATCGACCAGTTGTTGTGCTTGCCGGAGCCGTTGACGCCCTCGAAGGGCTTCTCGTGCAGGAGGCAGACGAGGTCATGCCGCTTCGCGACCTTCTGCATCATCTCCATGGTGAGCTGGTTGTGGTCGGTGGCGACGTTCGCCTGCGTATAGATCGGGGCGAGCTCGTGCTGCGCGGGCGCGGCTTCGTTGTGCTCGGTCTTCGCGAGGATGCCGAGCTTCCAGAGCTCCTCGTCGAGCTCCTTCATGAAGGCGTCGACCTGCGGCTTCAGGGTGCCGAAGTAGTGGTCGTCGAGCTCCTGGCCCTTCGGAGGCTTCGCGCCGAACAGGGTGCGGCCCGTGAAGATGAGGTCGCGGCGCTGGTTGTAGAGCTTCTTCGGGATGAGGAAGTATTCCTGCTCCGGCCCGACGGACGTGCGGACGCAGGCGACGTCGGTATGCGCGTCGAAGAGGCGGAGGATGCGCATGGTCTGCTGGTTGAGCGCGTCCATGGAGCGGAGCAGCGGCGTCTTTTTGTCGAGCGTCTCGCCGCCGTAGGAGCAGAACGCCGTGGGGACGCAGAGGGTGCGGTCCTTGATAAAGGCATAGGACGTGGGGTCCCACGCGGTGTATCCCCGGGCCTCGAAGGTGGCGCGCAGGCCGCCGGAGGGGAAGGAGGAGGCGTCGGGCTCGCCGCGGACCAGCTCCTTGCCGGAGAA
>JAFYBI010000207.1 GCA_017540285.1 Clostridia bacterium
GTCCGGAAGGACAAAAAAGCAATCGGCCTCGCCGATATACAATCCGCAAGCGTCAGCGCGCAAGAAGAATGAAAGGACAAAGTCCTTTCTCCGCGCGCACCTTCGACGCGCGCTCTTCCTGTCCCCGGGCACTGTCCGGCGCAGGCGATCCCTGAAAGCTCCGCAGAGCTTTCTCTGACCTTTTCCTCTCCTTTCCAAAGGAGACCGCTGCATGTCCCTGCATAAGAGACACAGAAACATAATAAAGAAAGGCACACGGAAAATGCTGTACAGGAATTTTCTCTGGGACTTCGACGGCACCCTCTTCGATTCCTACCCCCATACCATGCGGTGCTGCTGGGACGCGCTCACCGACGCCGGACTCGCCCCTTCCCTCGATTGGGAAATGACCTGCCGCACGATCCTCGTCTCCTTCGCCGAAATGAAGCGCTATACCGGAATGCCCGACGACGTGTATGCCGCCTTCGTCGCGCGCGCCCACCTCGTCGGAGACGCCGAAGTCCTCCCCCGCGCCGTGCCGTTCCCGGATGCGGAGGCCGTCCTCGCCGCCGTCGTGAAGCAGGGAGGCCGGAATTACCTCTATACCCACCGCAACGAGACCGCCCGGTGGTACCTCGAAACCTACGGCCTCGCCGGGTATTTCGCCGATATGCTCATGGCCGAGGAGGGCTTCCCCGCAAAACCTGCCCCCGACGCCGTCCTCGCCCTGATCGCGCGCAACCGCCTCGACCCCGCCGAATGCGTGATGGTCGGGGACCGCGAGATCGACGGAATGGCCGGTAAGAACGCCGGGATCGCGGGCGCGCTCGTCAATTACCCGCCCTGCCTCCCCGACGGAACGAGCCCCGCCGCCGTCACCCATATGGATTACACCGCCGCGTCCCTCACGGATTTTGCCCGGCAGATGGGGATTTTTTGAACGGAAACCCGCCCCCGCGCGCCTTTCTTGTGCAAATCCGCCCGGATCGGGGAGCGCGTCCCGGAAAGATTGTGCATTACGACAGCCGATGCCTCTTGCGAAGGTTCCCGAATTGTGGTATAATAAGGAACAGTAGATGACAGATCGATGATGGAGAGTGGGCGACAGACAGTCCACTCTCTTCTTATGAAACAGGCGAAACAGGCAACGAACATGAAACAGAAGAAAAACATCGCGGGCGTCGTCTGGGACCTCGCCGCGCCTCTGTGCGAGGAGTTCGGGTACATCCTCTGGGACGTCGAGTACGTCCGGGAAGGCGCGGATATGATCCTGCGCATCACCATCGACACCGACGCCGAGGGCGGCATCACCATCGACGACTGCGAAAAGCTGCACCGCGCGATCGACCCCATCCTCGACGAGGCCGATCCCATCGAAGAGGCGTATATGCTCGCCGTCTCCTCCCCCGGCGTGGAACGGACGCTCACCCGGCCGCTGCATTTCCGGCGGATGGCGGGCGAGGACGTCAACCTGCGCTTCTACGCCGCCGTCGACGGTTCGAAGAGCCTCCGGGCCACCCTCGAGGGGTACGACGAGGAGCGGGACGAGATCGTCGTCTCCGTGAACGGGGAAGAAAAGCGGTTCCCCGCAAAAGCCGTCGCCAAGTGCGAGACGGTGTTTGACTGGCAGAATATGTAACCACAGAAATTATCGAAAGGCATGGACTGTTTGAAATGAACGCAGAGCTGTTTGAGGCGCTCGAAGCCCTCGAAAAGGTCAAGGGCATTCCGGTGGAATATATGCTCGAAAAGGTGGAAGCCGCTCTCCTTTCCGCGTGCCGGAAGGAGCTGAACGGGATCCCCTGCCGCGTCGACATCGACCGGGAAAAGAAGGATATCCGCGTCTATAAATGCCGCACCGTGGTCGAGGAGGTCACCGATCCGAAGGCCGAGATCTCCCTCGAAGCCGCGCAGGCGATCAGCCGCCGGTACGAGCTCGGCATGACGGTGGACGAAGAGGTCAAGACGAAGAACTTCGGCCGCATCTCCGCGCAGACGGCGAAGCAGGTGATCGTGCAGGGCATCCGCGAGGCGGAAAAGAACAACATCACCCGCGAATACGACAGACGGCGCGAGGAGGTCATCTCCGCGCTCGTCTCGAAGCGGGACGACACGACCGGCGACGTCTGGGTCGACACCGGGGCGAGCGAGGGCGTGCTCCTGCCGAAGAGCGAGCAGATCCCGGGCGAGGATCTCCGCGTCGGGGACCGCATCCGCGTCTACGTGACCGAGGTGAACCACAGCGTATCCGCCGAGGACACGGCGACGGTGGCGAACCTCTCGCGGACCGCGCCGGGCATGATCAAGCGCATGTTCGAGACGGACATCCCGGAGATCGCGGACGGCACGGTGCTCGTGAAGGGCGTCGCGCGCGAAGCGGGCTCGCGGACCAAGATCTCCGTTCTCTCGCGGGATCCCGCCGTGGACGCGGTCGGCGCGTGCATCGGCAACCGGGCGATCCGTTCGAGCGCGATCTCGGAGGAGCTGCACGGCGAGAAGATCGACGTGATCCAGTACTCCGAAAAGCCCGAGGAATACATCGCGGCCGCGCTCTCTCCGGCGGCGGTCATCGACGTGGAGTTTGACGGCGAACGGTGCGCGACGGTCCACGTGGCGGGCGACCAGCTCAGCCTCGCGATCGGCAAGGAAGGCCAGAACGTGCGTCTCGCGGCGAAGCTCACGGGATGCAAGATCGATATCAAGGGGATCAAGACCCAGAACTGACGGAGGTCCCGAGGGATGGCCGAAACCAGAAAAAAACCGCAGCCGGCGGTGAAGAAAAAGATCCCCGAGCGGCGGTGCGTCGGGTGTCAGGGGACGTTCGACAAGCGCGATCTCTTGCGGGTGGTGCGGTCCCCCGACGGCGTGATCTCGCTGGATTTCTCCGGCAAGAAGTCGGGCAGGGGCGCGTACCTCTGCTTCCGCGAGGCCTGCTTCAAAAAGGCGAAGAAGTCGGGGATCCTCGCGCGCTCCCTCGCCTGTGAGATCGCGCCGAGATCTACGACGCGCTCGAGCACGAGATCCGCGCCGCGCAGCCGCCCGAAGATTGATGGAGGAACAGATCGCCACTCAGGCGCGAGGCATACGTCCGCCGCCGGCGGCATAATCTCCCGGGGGAGCGCTCCCGCGGAGAGGAAAAGGAAAGAATGACGGATAAACTGATCGGTCTGTGCATGGCTGCGGGCGGTGTGACCGCCGGGTCGGACGCCGTCCTCGACGAGGTGCGGCGCGGGCGTGCGAAATTCGTGCTGCTCTCCTCCGACGCCTCCGCGAGGACACGCAAGCAGATCACGGACAAATGCAACTACTACCATGTGACACTTTTTGACGGAACATACGACAGCGCAGCCCTGGCCGCGATGCTCGGCAGGCGTTCTTGTTGCGTGGCTGCCGCGTTTACAGGAAAAGGTCCGTGGAAGGGCGTGTGCCAGGCCCTTTCCGGAGAGACCCACGCATCAGCAGAATGCCGCAATGACAGAAAGGATGATGGATAATGGCAACGAAGTCGAACTCGATGTTCAGAATTACGCAGCTGGCGAAGGACCTCGGTCAGAAGCCGAAGGAGCTCGTCGGCACCCTCGCTGAGCTCGGCGTCACCGTGAAGAGCAATTCCGTGACGCTGGACCCGGACGAGGTGAATCTTCTGTTCGAGCATCTCTCCGCGGGCGCACGGATCAGGGACATAGACGGTTACATGAACGGCAAGACGAGCATCACGGTCCCGGAGAATCCGGAGATCGCGGCGGCTCGCGAAGCCAAGCGGCAGGCCGAGGAAGAGGCCCGGATCGCGGCGGAAAAGGCGGCGGCGGAGGCGGAGGCCAAGCGCAGGGCCGAGGAAGAAGCCCGGATCGCGGCGGAAAAGGCGGCGGCGGAGGCGGAAGCCAGGCGCAAAGCCGAGGAAGAAGCCCGGATCGCGGCGGAAAAAGCGGCGGCGGA
>JAFYBI010000208.1 GCA_017540285.1 Clostridia bacterium
AGTGCGAGGTGCGGACCATGTTGACGTTGTGTGCCTTCATGATCATGAGGTCGCGCTTCATGTGCTCCACCGGGGTGGCGTGGCCGAGAAGGTGATGGCTGTCGTGGCGGTTGACGCCCTTGGCCTTGACCTTTCTGCCGTTGATAAGGATGCACTTGTCACGGATCTCGATCCGGCGCGCGCCGACGGGCAGGGCGATGTGCTCGCTGCCGCAGGCGAGGAAGAGGGTATAGAGATTCGGTTCCTCGTCCGACCAGAGCTTCGCGTCCTCGACGGCGGGGATCTCGATTGTGCCCTCTCCGTTCACGGAAAGCACGCCGGAGGACAACGTCTTCCCGCAGGGGCTGTCGAGCTTCCACGCGACGTCCGCTTCCCCGGTGAGGGAGAGCTCGGCTTTGAAATCAGCCGTCCTGAAGTCGTCGCTCAGGCCGCACTTGACGAAGATGTCGCGCACGTGCACGGGATCGCGGAAGAGGAGGTAGACCTCGCGGAAGATACCGGACATACGCCACATATCCTGGTCTTCGAGGTAGGTGCCGTCGGACCACTTGAGGACGAGGACCTTGAGAGTGTTCTTTCCCTCGTGGATCAGGCCGGTGATGTCGATCTCGGTGGAGAGATGGGAGACCTGCGAATAGGCGGCGAAGGTGTCGTTGACCCAGACGTAGAACGCGGAGTCGACGCCCTCGAAGTTCAGATAGGTCTTCTTCGCCCTCATCGCGGCGGGCACGGTGAAGTCGCGGACATAGAGCGCGCAGGGATTCTCGTCCGGGACGAAGGGCGGGTCGACCGGGATCGGGTAGTTCACGTTCGTGTAGTTCGGAACGTCATACCCGCGGCCGAGCGCCATCTGCCAGCTCATGGGGACGGTCATGCGGTCGAAGCCTTCGGTCGTGAAGTCCGCGCCCGTCACATCGCGGCAGCAGACGTCCGCCAGGGACCGGAAGAAGCGGAACGCCCACTCGCCGTCGAGGGACTTGAAGAAGGCGGAGCGTCCGCGGTTCTCAAGCGCGGCGTCGCTCTCGGAGGGGAACGGAATGAAGTACGCGCGGGGCGCTTCGCAGCCGATGTGCAGGGTTTCCGGATTCTCGTGATAATCGGGAAGATGCAGAGGCATGGTACATTTCTCCTTTGATTCGGATGATTGGCTCGATCCATTATAACATGCGCGGCGGAAAATTGCAAGGGGATTCGGAAAAAGGCAGCCGCCCCCGCATGTCCCTTTTGCCCAAAAGCAATGAAAAAGCCGCGCTGCGCAAGGGAAATCTTCGTCTGAACCGCTGAAATTTGCGAAAGCACTTGACAGCGGGGATCGAGCGCGATATAATATCAATTACCGTGGATTTTTATGGAATAAGGTAGCATTGCCTCTTACCTGCGGATTCGCAGAGAACATACCACGCGCAAACGATTTCGCACGGAGGACAGGATGAAGCTGGACCTGACCGACCTTCTGAAACAGCGTTCGGACGCCGTTCGCTTCGATTATTCCTTCGACCCCGCGCACACCGACACGGAATGCGTCGGCTTTCCCGACGACGTGACGATCCCCGAAGGCGGGATCCATGTCACCGGAGAAGCGGTGGATTCCTTTGGATGCCTGATGTTCCGCGCCCACGTCACGGTCTCGTATGAAACCCGGTGCGCGCGCTGCCTCGACGACATCCGGAGAGAGGTCTCCTTCGACGTGGAACGCATGATCCTCACCGAAGCCGCCCCCGAGGTCTCGCACCTCGACGACGACGGGGAGTGGGACGGCGTGACCGACGATGTGCTCACGGTGAACGAGGGAAAACTGATCCCCGACGCCGACCTGATCGAGGAAGCGTCCCTCGCCATCCCCACCTTCGATCTGTGCGAACCCGACTGTCCCGGCCTCTGCCCGAAATGCGGGAAGCGGCTGAAGGACGGCGACTGCGGGTGCCGGGAAGACAAAATCGTCAACCCGAAATTCGCGATCCTGCAAACCCTTCTGGACAGACAGAAGGAAGAAAACTGAGAGAAAGAGGCTCAAACATGGCAGTTCCGAAAAGAAAAGTATCCAAAGCGAGAAGAGACAAGAGACGTTCCAGCCACTGGAAGCTCGACATGCCCGGCATGGTGAAGTGCCCGCACTGCGGCGAATACGTCCTCTCTCACAGAGTCTGCAAGGCCTGCGGTTACTACAACGGCAAGCAGGTGAAGACTGTCAGCGAAGACTGACCGACACAAACATTCCGTACCGCTTCCCCGCGGCGCGGAATTTTGTTTTCAAGGGGCTCGTCCGACGAAATCCGACACCGGCCGGCCGGGCAAATAGCCGAAGGAGGTATTCATGCGCTGCGTTCCGAAACAGCGGCGGGTCCGCGCCGTCCGCTCCATTCTCGCCGCCCTGCTCATCGCGGGCTTTCTCATCTATGCCCTTCCCCCGGCATCGGGCGCGCTGGGACTGCGTCTTCCGGCCTGGCCGTTCACCGCGCTGGCGTTCGCCTGTCTGATCGCGGCGGTCTTCCTCCTCGTGCGGTATGAAATGACGGGCTTTCAGTACATCATCCGCCCGCGCACCGAGACCGACGGCACGGAATTCGTGACCGCCTACGCGTCGGGCCGTCCGGCGATCTGTGAGCTGCCGCCGGAGCAGCTCGATTTCGCCGTCGTCAAGTCGCAGGGCGCGCGTCCCGGCGTCATGGAATGCCTGCTCTCGCTCGGCGACCTCATCGCGGTCTATCCGATCCGGCGAAGCAGGCGGGACGGGATGACGAAGGCCGATCTGCGCGAACGCTACGCCGCCGACGGGTACGTCTGGTACGACTACACCCTGACCCTCGGCATCGATGACGCCCTCGCCCTTGTCTTCGTCGACGGGAATCGCACCGTCGGCATCCTGATCGAGCCGGACGAGGGGATGCGGGCGTATTTCATGACGCTGAAGCCGCATACGGACGGCAGGTGAAAGAAAAAACGGAGGAATTCCGACGATTCCCGATGAAAAAATCGGCCGTACAGCTGCCTGACCTGCCAAGCAGCCGTACGGCCGTTGTTCGTTTGCGATCTGCGCCGCCGGATCGGTATCCGGCCGTTACGATTCGCTTTTCCCGCTCGATCCGCTCTCCTCTTCCTTCCACCTCTCCGCGTCGCGGCGGAAGATCTCGCTGAGCGCGACGGCATGGGTGTCGATCATGGCTCTTTCTTCGGGGGAGAAGGATCCGAGGGAGCGCACGATCTCATGCAGGATCTCGCCGATCATGCGTTCGAGGTGGGCGAGGCCTTCGTCCGTGATCTCGATGTACACCTGGCGGCGGTTCTCCCGGTTGTGGGAGCGGCGGACGTAGTTCTGCTCCTCGAGGTCGTTCACCAGCTTTGTGAGCTGCTGCTTCGTGATCCCCATCTCCGAGGCGAATTTCGTCATCGTCACGGGATGATCCCGGTAGGCGCGCAGGGCGTAGAGCATTGAAAAGCCGTGCGAATGAAAGCGGTACTGATTCGTCTCCACGATGTGCCGCCGGGTGAGGGCGTAATAGTCCACCATAAAATTCAAGAAATCCCGCGCGATCTCGATATCCTGCCGATCCGTCATGACGCCGCCTCCTCGTCTCTGTTTTGCTCCATCATAGCACATCCGGAGGAAAATGTCAAGGATTTAAAATGTAATCAATTGTGAACAATCCGCGCGTGCCCGCGAAAACGGAAAAAGGACCGTCACCGGTCCTCTTCTTTGAGTATCGCGTCGAGCAGGATCTGGATCACGACGGCAACGAGGAACAGGAGCCAGTTGAATTTCCAGAGGTGCATCGCGAAGCCCGTGAGGAAGAAAACGATCACCGTACCGACCCAGAGGATGCCGGAGATCCCGTCGCGCATGGCTTTGTTCAGATTCCGCTTTTTGTTGTAATTCTCCGTCATCTCGAGGATGATCTGCCCGATCGTGGACCAGAGGAAGATGAGCCACGCGTACTTCCAGGCGTGACCGATGAAGCCGATGAGGAAGAACACGATGAGGGAGGAGACCCACATCACCTCCGACGTCTTGTCGAGATAGAATTTGAGCCGCTTTTCGCCCGCGCGCCGGCTCTTCATCGCAGCCTCGGCGTCGGCGTCCTGCGGGAGGGAGCGGAGCATCTGCTCGATCTGGTCGACGTTGCGCAGAACGTCCCGGTAAGCGTCGAGCTCGCTCATCCCGGCGGCGACGCGGTCGTCGAAGCGCTTGTCAAGATCCGCGGTCAGCTCCCCGGCCATCTCGCGCGCGGCTTCGGTCCCGGCGGATTCGCAGAGCTCCTCGATCTTGCGGTTCAGTTCTTTTTTCACGGCGCTGTCCTCGTTTTCCCAAAAATCCCATCCGTGCGGATGAAGCCATTATACAATATCTTTTTCCCCGCGTCAAGCGAACGGGGGAAAGGTTAAGGAAATTTTAATGTTGCCGGCAAAATCCCCCGGACGATTCTCATCGAATCCGTTCCGGGGGATCGGTTGTTCTTTTGACAGGGTTTTACCGGATGAAGACCCGCGACGTGATGAGCGCCGGGATCAGCCAGACGAGCTGATACAGGGTGATCGTCAGCGGCGTCAGGCCCGGGAGCAGGTTCGCGAGGAGCAGGATCGTCATGATCGCCGCACTCACGAGGATGCTCATGACCGCCAGCGCGACGTGCGTCTTGCGCGTCCTCAGGACCTTGCCGCAGAAGGAGATCACCTGCAACAGGGACTTCTGCGAGCCGCAGGTCACGAGGCCGGAATCTGCCTTCGCTTCGTAGGAGACGACCTCCTCGGGATCGGCGTAGCGCACGATCTTGAGCGGCATCTTCTTCATGCTCAGCTTCTTCGCGATCATCGCCTCGTCGATGTTCGGGTCGAACGTCCGGACGCAGGCGTAGAGGCCGTTGCCGGAGAACTGCTTCAGGATCGTGTCCATGTCGCTGTCCATCTCGTACTTCACGTACATCTTCGCGACGAGCTTGTTCTCGCGGAACATGTACATGATCGAGAGCTCCTCGGACAGGTCCACGTCGTCCTCGATCGCGTCGTCCGGGATCTCAAAGCCCCGGTCGCGGAGCGCGTCGCAGCTGCCGAAGATGATGTTCACGCCATCCACCTGCGTCGCGAGGAAGTTGTCCTCGGTGTCGTAAATGCGGACGTTGGTGGAGTTGCCGAGATCCTTCGTCGCCACCTCGAAGACGTCCTGGAGCGGACCGCCCGCGTAGGCAAACACGGAGGAGGCGTAGTACAGCACCCGGTCGATGCGGGCGTTGTTGTAGATGCGGATGTTCTGGACCTTGACGAAGTAGGACGGGAACACGTTCTTGTCGTCGAAGGAGATGACGGACGCGTTGGAATACTCTTCGAGCGAAGTCTCGCCGATGATCGCGCTGTCGTATTCCTTCGCCGTCACGTTCGCGCGGTAGAAGGGATAGGAGAATGTCACGAACACGGAGAGCGGCGCGAGCATCAGCAGGGATTCGTACATCGCGCGGGCGACCGCCGTGCCGTTTCCGCCGCGGATCCGGGCGATCAGGCCGAAGATCAGGGAGAGCAGCACCGCCGCGCCCATCACGAACATCATGAAGGTGCCGGTCGTGGTGTCGGGCTTGGCGAGACGGGCGAAGAAGCCGCCGATGAAGTCGGTCTTTTCGATCTTCATCACGTCGCAGACGTCCTCGGTCTCTTCAAACGCCTTGGTTTCGTTTTCGGATTCGTCGTCGCGCAGACGCCGCACGATGTGTTTCGGCTTTTTGCTCGACACGATGCGGAAATTCATCATTTCCCGCTTGTTGTTGAAGACGGAGTAGATGATCGTCATCAGCGCGGCGAGGGCCACGAGGAAGTTGAACATCTTCGGCTCCTCGGGCGAGATCGTGATCCGCGCCACCACGGCGGAATACAGGATCCCGGCCAGCGCGAGGAGAGCCGTCATGCTCTCGGGTCTCGGCGTTCCGCGGAAGATGCCCTTTACGCCGGCCGCGATCTCATCGTACGCGCAGAGGCAGGCGAGGAGCATGATCTGGAGGCTGACCATCGAATAGACCGCCGGATAGACGGACGGGTCGAGCACGCCGCCGAACTGCATCCCGGTGCCGGTCACGAGGCGCGTCACCGCTTCGATGTTCTCGAAGAGGAAGAGCACCGCCGTCAGGGCGAAGCACAGGATCAGGCGGATGAAGAGGGAGACCGAGCGGCGCCCGTACTCCTTGCGGATCTCGGGGATCTGGGATTTATCGATGAATTCCGGACGTTCGAGCCGCTGGGCCGCGTCGCGCGCCTGCTGCTTCTGCTCGATCTTGTCGCCGAATTCCTTGGCGCGTCCGGCTTTCTTTCCTTTTTCCTTTTCGTCGTCGAGGCCGAAGGCGACCATGAGGTTGATGTCGGTCGGGTCGATGTCCTCGTCCTCGAAGGGCTCGTCGGGCGTCTGCCAGCCGACCTTCTTTTCGTCGCTGTCCCCGGGCTTGATGCTGTCGAAGGTCTTGGTGCTGCCGTTGTCGTCCTCCGCCTGTTTGTCCGCGAGGTTCTGCAGATCGGTGAGCGAGGAATCCGCCGTGACGACGGGAGCCTCTGCGGCTTCCTTCGCCTTTTCGGCCTGCGCGGCCTTCGCCGCTTCCTCGGATCTGCGGAAGTCGTCCTCCGCGAGCGTTTCGGCGGCCCAGCGCAGCAGCTCTTCGTCGGAGAGGTTCTTTGCAGAGCGGCGGGACTGCTTCACGAATCCCGGTCTCTCCTCCTTCTCCGGAGCGGGCTCTCCGGCAGCCGCTTCCACGACGGCTTCCGCGGTCTCTTCCGCGGCTTTTTCGACGGTCTCTGCGGCAGCCTCGGCCGCTTCCGCCGTCACCGCGGCTGCGGTTTCGACGGGTTCCGCGGCGGCTTCCGCAGACGTTTCCGCATCATCCGCGAGCTGGGCGGCGGCCATGGCGGCTTTTCCGGCGAGTCCGGTGTATGCATCGTCTGCCGCGGCGTCCTTTGCCCGCTGCTCGGCGCGCTTGGAACGCCCGAACATGGCGGCGGCCGCTTCGGCGATCAGCGCGTCGGTCTCGTCGTCGTGCTCCTCGGCAGGCTCCGCGGCGGGGGTCTGTTCCTCCTGCTCGTCCGTGAGGAAGAAGTCCTCGTCGGCGGCGGGCTTTTTCTTCTTGTCTTTTCTGCGGAAGAACCCGAAGAACTTCTTCTGGGGCTTGACCTCGCCGAAGAGCTCCTCGACGCGCTCGTCCGGGATCTCCTCGCCGACGGGCTTCTTCACCTCGTCCGCGGGATAAGCCGGCTCAGCGCCGAAATCGACAGGATCGTCCGCGGGCGCGTCCGGCTTCTCTTCCGCCGGCGTTTCCGCGTCGCCGTCGTCGGTCAGTTCATATTCGTCGAGGAAACCGTCGTCGCGCTTCTCCTGCGCTGCGGGCACGCTGAAATCGCCGTCCGCGGGCACCACGAACGCGGTGTCGAGCGCGGAGATCAGCTCCTCCTGCTCGGCCTCCTCGCGCGCCTCTTCCTCTTCCACGGTCTTCTGCATCCGGGAGAAGAGGCTGCCGCGCTTCGGCTTCGGTTCGGACGAGAGCTCGTCCGCCATCGCCGCCGCGTCGTTCTCCGCCGTCTGACGGATCCGCGCGAACAGTCCGCCGCGTCTCGGCTTCGGCTCCTCGGGGATCGGTTCCTCCGCGATCGGCTCCTCTGCGGGTACGGTCTCTTCGCCGTCCGCCAGCTCGTCGAGGAGCGCGTTCACGGCGTCGGTGGTCTCGTCTCCCGCGTCGCGCAGACGTGCGAGGACCCCGCCCGCCGCCGGTGCGGCTTCGGCAGATCCTTCGGCCGGCGTCTCCGGCTCGGGTTCCGCGGGCGCTTCGGGGATTTCAGGCTCGGCCTCCGCATGCGGTTCCGTCGGCGTCTCGTTCATCGTGAAGACGAATTCGTCGCCGGATTCCGCCTCAGGCGCATCGGCTGCCCCGATCCCGCCGAGGATGTCGTCGAGCGCATCGCTCTTCGGCTCCTCCTGCCCGGGGACCGCTTCCGGCTCAGCCGGTTCGTCCGCAGGCGCGGCATCGTCGGACTTCTCCGCCTCTTCCGGCGTTTTCTCCGCTTCTTCGGAAGGCGCTTCGTCCTGATATTCCGGCATGTATTTGCGCAGGAGCGCGTTGATGTCGAGCTCGCTGTCGGAATCGGACGAATCCTTTGCGTCGGAGGTCAGATCGATGGAGGCATCCGCGAAAAAGTCGTCGTCAAAGCCGCGCTCTTTCGCAGGGTTGCTGCCGATGACCGCGTCGTTGTCCGTTCCGGGATTCTCATTTTTCTTTTTTTGCTTCGCCATTCCTGTGCCTGACAGCCGCGGCGCGCGCAGCCGTCCATCCTTTCATCGCTTTATCATCCTAAGTGACCCGTACCCCCGGTCCGCTGCATCCTCGCCGCGTGGCAGAGCAGCACGGACGCCGCCGTAGAGACGTTGAGGGAATTGACTTTTCCGAACATGGGGATCGAAACCGTGAAGTCGCAGCGTTCCCGCACGAGACGGCTGACGCCGCTGTCTTCCCCTCCCAAAACGATCGCGCAGGGGAGGTTCCAGTCCGTTTCATAATAATCCTGACCGTCCGCTTCCGCGGCGAAGGTCCAGATTCCCGCTTCCTTGAGGCTTTCGACGGTGTTCGCGATGTTCGCGACCTTCGCCACCGCCACATGCAGGATCGCGCCCGCGGAGGCTTTCGTCACCGCCGGGGTGAGTCCGCAGGCCCGCCGCTCCGGGATGATGACCCCGTGTGCGCCCGCGCATTCCGCGCATCGGATGACCGCGCCGAGATTGTGCGGATCCTCGATGCCGTCGCAGATCACGATGAGGGGCTTTTCTCCGCGTTCCTCCGCGACGGCGAGGATGTCGTCGACGGTGGAATACGCCTTTTCCGCGACCATGGCGGCGATGCCCTGATGATGTTCGCCGCGCGCGATGCGGTCGAGGGATTCGACAGTCGTGTCGGCCACGGTGATCCCCTCCTTCTTCGCTTCCGCGACGATCGCGACGATCGACCCTTCCCGGCCCGCGGCGAGGATCTTGTCGACCGGCGCGCCGGATCTCACCAGCTCCATCACGGCGTTGCGTCCCACGACGACGTTGGCGGGGAGCTCCCGCCGATCCCGTCCGGGACCCGGCCGATCCGGCTTTTTCTTCTTCCTGTTGTCCTGCATGGATGATTCATCCTGTCGTTGAATGTTGTCGCAAAGGCGCAGTCCGCCTTTATATAATGAACCATGATGTATTATATCACATTCGCTCCGGTTTGTACAGTCTCTTAGAAATTATTTCGCATTTTTCCGCGCAAAAATTTATAGTCCGGCGATTTTTTCGCACAAAAAACCAAAAAGGATGCGGAATCCGCATCCTCGTTGTGCTGCAATGGGAAGGCTCTTACGCGCGTCTCGCGGCGAAGCATTCGCTGCAGTAGACGGGTCTGTCGCTCGTGGGCTGGAACGGGATCTTGCACGGCTTGCCGCATTCCGCGCAGACGGCGTCGAACATCTCTCTGGGTTCGCGGCCGGCGTTCTTTCTCTTGTCACGGCAGGCTTTGCATCTCTGGGGCTCGTTCTGGAAGCCCTTCTCCGCGTAGAATTCCTGTTCACCGGCGGTGAAGACGAATTCGTTGCCGCATTCCTTGCATACTAAGGTCTTGTCCTCGTACATGTTTCTTTCCTCGCTTTGCCAATTCGGCTTGAATTTTTTTGCCCTCGGCGGACACTCTCACCGTCACCTTTGCAGAACAACGCACTTGAGTTAGGCTATCCGGGCGTATGAACAGCACAGCCGTCATCCACCGCACCGCCCGGGTACGGATCGTGGGTCATACTGTTATTTTAAAACCCCGTGGGGAATTAAAATCAGGATGGGTTTTGCAGGAGTCCTCTCACTTTTGCCTTCACTCGGTACAATGCGTTGCTGACAGACTTTCGTTCACACCGGAGCTGCGCAGCGATACTTCCAACGGACATTCCCTTACGATACAGGTCAAACACATCTCTTTCGAGCGGCGCGAGAGACGATCGGATCCGTCTCACGAGCCCCGCGGAATCCTCGGCTTCGATCAGCACCGCGAGAGGATCGCCCTCCCGGGCTGCCCCCGCCGCGTTTTCGGCCCGCTCTCTGCGTCCGCGCTCGGCCCGCGTCCTGCGGAGCTCGGAGATGAGCGCGCGCTCGACGCAGATCTTTGCGTAGAGGCCGAAGGTCACCGTCTTTCCCTTCCCCTCCGGATCGTAGGTGATGGCCGCCCGGTATAGGGCGAGCGCCGCGATCTGCGAGAGATCCTCCCTGCCGTGCGAGGCATCCTCGGAGGCGAAGGAGGGAAGAAACCGCGTCACGGCGGATTCCGTCAGATTCCGGTAGAGCGCAGCCAGGGCTTCGAACGCCTCGCCGTCTCCTTCGCGGATCCTCTCGGTCAACCGGACGACAGCCTCTCCGGGAACGGATGATTCCTTCAAACAAAGACTCCCGAAAAAAGATGATACAATACTCTGTTTACCATTATATCACAAAGGAGGATTTTGTCAAGAGATTTTTCAAAATTTCTTGATGATTTCTTCATGATTTTTCCAAGAAAGAATGCCCCCGCCCGCTTTCTCGGTGAAAAAGCACAGGGCGAGGACACAAATCGTCATTCGGTTCGGTCATTTCTGAAGAACTTACGGATAAGCCGGCGTATTTTCCGCCTCGTCTGCGCGCAGGACGGTCCCCGATCACTTCTCAAAGAGATAGTTCACGTTCCCCGTGACGATCGCAAGGAGGCCGCGGTAGACGACGTCGGGCTTGTCCTCGAAATTCATGCGCATCCGCTGCACCTGCATGTAGGAGTCCGCGCGCAGATCCAGCTTGAACGCCAGCCCGTCGCGGTCAGTGATCGAGCAGTGGAAGATGTACCCTTCCCCGTCGCGCTCGATGCTGTGGTTCCAGACCGCGCCGCGCTTCTCGAGGGAGAGGTGCCGCATCGCGCTGACGTAGCTCTTCTCCCGCACCGCCGCGAGGAGCAGATCGTCCGAGAGTCCCCGCGCGATCATGCGGCCCGTGTCCGACACGGCATAGAGGTCCCGCCCGAGGACGCCCTCGTCGGTGCCGCCTTCCGCGCCGGAGGACGGATCGGATTCCGTGCGGACAATGTGCCCGTCCTTGATGAGCTCGTGGAAGCAGGTGACAAAATCGAAATAATCCACGTAGCCGTCGCGGATGACGATGGCGGCGAGGTCGTTGTATTCCAGTGGGTAGCCCACCTTTTCAAGCAGATAGAGGATGAAGACCTTCACCTGCTCCGGCGAATGAAATGTTTCCGGCATGATGCTGTCTCAACTTTCCGATGTTCTTTTCCCAAAAGGGGGGAGCGATAAAATCGTCGGCGGGTGCGGGAACGAAAAACGGGAAGTCAGCGGCTTCCCGTTTCGCTTTCGTTTTACCCGTCACCGGCCGCGGCCGACCGGCTCGGACGAGGATCAGTTGCCGCCGGCAGCATCGGCTGCTTCCGCTGCGGCTTCCGCCTGTTCCTCGGTGGTTTCGGTTCTCGCCTTCCAGGTCATGTAGTCCTTGAGCTGGGTCTTCTTGAAGTCCCGCGTTCCGTAGTAGGTGGACTTGATGCCGGAGAGCTCGGTGGTGTAAAGGTAAGCGTCCTGCAGGAAGATGATCGGGCAGACGGGCATGTCTTCGAGGAGCTTCTTTTCGGCCTCGTGCAGGAGGGAGGCGCGGGCGCTTCTGTCCTTCTCGGCGAAGGCGGAGTCGATCAGCGCGTTGTAATCCTCGTTCACATAACCGGTGATGTGGCCGTAGAGATCGTAGTTGTCGGAATCCATGTCGACGCCGTTGCCGGAGAACTCGACCGCGAACTGGGAGAGCGCGCCGAACGCGTCGGGAGAGAGCATCGTCATATCGATCGCGATGACGTCGAAGGAGCCCTCGTCGTAGATCTTCTGGAAGTTGTCGTTGGTGATGACCGGGTCGTCGGAGTTGGCGCGGCCCTTGACGGCTTCGACGGTGACATTGAAGCCGAGACCGGTCCAGACGTCCTTGACGTAGTCGGCGATCGCGAGGTCGACCTCGTTGTTGCGCACGGTCAGGGTGAAGGAGCCGCTCGTCACGCCCGCGGAGGAGAGCAGGCTCTTCGCGCCCGCAACGTCAGCCGTGGTGGAGAGGAGCGCGCCGCCCGCATCGCGGAAGGACGTGCCGGAGGTGGTGTCGAAGACCTTGTAGGGGATGTAGCCGGTCGCGGGCTTCGCGAAGGTCACGAGGTTCGCGACGGTCTGGCGGTCGATCGCCATGGAGAGCGCGCGGCGGACTTCCGGCTTCGAGAAGAGCGGATTCGTCGTGTTGAAGACGTAGGTGTGCGCCGCCATCATGTCGGTCACGACGGCGGAGGAGGCATACTGCGCGCGGGCGGAAAGCGGGAGCTCGCCGTCATAGAAGGACTGCGCGGAGGTCAGCGCGAGAAGCTGAGCCTCGGCGTTGCCCGCGGAATAGTTGTTGAGCAGACGGTACGGGATGACGTACTTGTCGAGGATCTCTTCCTTGTCCGGGTCGAGGTAGTAGTAGGAGGAACGCTCAAGACGGATGACCGTGCCCATCGCCATTTCCTTCGGGCTGAACGGGCCGTTGGTGACGATGTTGGTGGTCTTCATCGCCCACTGGTCGGTGCCGTCGTCGGCGCGGTAGCGGGTGATGACGTCCTCACGGAGAGGAACGAGCGCGATGGAGGAGCAGTTTTCAAAGAACTGGTCGAGGTCTATCTTCTGCTCGAACTGGATCTCGAGGGTGTAGGTGTCGACCGCCGCGACGCCGAGGTCGTCGATCGTCGCGTCACCGCGCTTGATGGCGCGGGCGTTCTTGATGTCATAAAGCAGGGAGGCCGCTTCGCACGCTGCGTCGGGCTCCATGATCCGCTTCCAGGAGTAGACGTAGTCCGCCGCCTGGACGGAACGGCCGTCGCTCCAGCGGTTGGCGTTCAGGGTCACGAGGATGATGTATTCTCCCTCGGCGTCCTTGTCGACCTTGTAGCTCTTCATGCCGGCCTTCTTCCATTTGCCGTTTTCGTCAAGGGAGGTCAGGCCTTCGAACATCAGGCTCATGTATTTGAGCATGGCATCGTCCGTGATGCTCTGCTGGGGGTCGAAATTAAATACCTCGGTGGTGAGGTACATGTCGATAATGGCGCCCTTGTCATAGTCGCCTGTCTCGGTCTTTGCCAGGGTGGTGCATCCTGCGAGTGCGGATGCGAGCATCAGCGCGGCAAGAATCAGGGACAACACCTTTTTCATGATTCTGAAATCCTCCTTGCGCCCGGCGTCTGCGGGGCTTTGATGATGCGGGTACTTTAAACTCACCATATTATAGCACTTTTTTTCGAGAGAATCAACCTATTCTTTGCCTCGGGGAACAAGATTCATCCACATGCACAATTACAGCCGTCACTTTTATGCATTTTGCACACAAAAAGCAGAGGCTTTCCGGTATGAACCCGGTTTTCGCAGGGCAGAATAGAGGCAGAATCCCCCCGCCGGCGAAAAGTTTGCCGGATGCGGGAGAAAAACGCGCGCGGGAGGGCGTCATGCTGCGGTCCAGCGATCTTTTCATCGAATCGGGAGAAGCGGGGGAGGCTGCCGCGCCGCTCCGTTTCTCCGATCCCGAGCGGGTGTGGCTCGAGGGCTTCGACGCCGTGCGCGCAGCGGGAGACACGGGCGGATACCACTCGGTGCTCTGCGGGGAGATCTGGCTTTCCCCGCCCGAGGACCGGGGACGGCTCTCGAAGGCCCTGCGCGCGCTCGTCTCGCATTACCGGCGGCGGATGCGTCACGCGGATGACGCGCCCGTTCTCGTCGCGGGGCTCGGGACGGAGCAGATGGCGGCCGACGCGCTCGGACCCCGCACGGCGTCCCGGATCCTCGCCACCACCGGCGACATGCGCGAGGCGGGGATGCCCGCGGTCTGCGCCGTGAAGACGGGGATCCCGCGCGAGACCGGCATGGACACGGCGGATCTCGTCAAGGCGCTTGCCCAGGAGGCGGGAGCCGCGCTCATCGTCACGGTCGACAGCCTGACGGCGCGGTCGCGGGAGAGGCTCGGGACCCTCGTGCAGATCACGGACTGCGGCGTGACGCCCGGATCCGCGCTCGCCCATTCCTCCGGGGAGATCAGCGCGCACACCATGCCCTGCCCCGTCCTCTCCCTCGGCGTTCCGACGGTCATCCGCTCGGATGTGCTCGCCGGGGAGTTGACCGACGATCCGATGTTCGTCTCCCGCGCAGACACGGACGCGATGGTCACCGCCTACGCCCGCATCCTCGCCGCGGCCATCAACGGCGCGTTTTCGGGAAATCCGGCCGAATGAGGCATCGGGCGCGCGTCGGACGCATACAATGGGGCAGGAATGCCATGGGAAGGAGGCGGATGCCGTGAACGCCCCGGAACCGACCGATCTGCTCCTGCCGCCCGACGAAGCTCAGACGGAGCCCGCGGATGCCGCCGGACCTGCGGAAGATTCCGCGCCGGAGCTGCTTCCCGCGCCTGCCGCTGCGGATGACGCGCCGCAGGATCCGGGACCCGCCGACGCTGCGCCGCGCAGACGGGAAGCGCTGATCGATGCCTTCGCGTGGATCCGCGCCGCTCTCCCGGTCCTGCTCGCAGGCTTCGCGGCGGCGGTGTTCACGGGGACGGCGATCCTTCTCCTCCTCCGCCTTTCCCCGACGCCGGACCGCGTGACCCGCGCGCTGCTGTCGACGGCTCTGGGCGGTCGGGAGGTCCGTCTGGCGGAAAAGGCCGGCACCCCGCAGACCGCCGCTCTCCCGCGCCTCATCCCGGACAGGCCGACGGCGCCGACGATCCCCGCGGATCCGCCCGAAACGGCGCCGCCGCAGCCGCCGGACACACCCGCCGAAGAGGAGCCCGCCGAAACCGCGCCGCCGCCGGAAATCCCCGCCGAGGACGCCCCGCGCTTCACGCTGACGAACGAAACCGCCTATTCGCCGGATCCGGACGCGCTTCTCGCAAGGGACCGCGCGATCCCGCCCCTCGGCGATCTCCGGGCCGCGTTCGGGTTCGGGCCTGACGCGCCTCTGGTGCTGATCCTGCATACGCACACGACGGAAGGGTATCTCGCCTCCGCGGGAACGGATTACCGCACGGACGATCCCGCCGAAAACGTCGTCGCCGTCGGTACGGTGCTCGCCGAGTGCCTGAATGAGGCCGGGATCCCCGCGATCCACCTCACCGAGGTTTTCGACGAGCCGGACTTCAACCTCGCCTACTATCACGCCGCCCGCGCGATCCGGAACACCCTCGCCGAGCATCCGTCGATCCGCTACATATTCGATCTGCACCGGGATTCGATCGCGCTCCCGGACGGCTCCGTCTGCGCGGCCCTCGCTCAGATCGGCGGCGAGCCCGCGGGGCGGCTGATGTTCGTCGTCGGCACGGACGCGGCCGGCGCGGATCACCCGGGATGGGAGGACAACCTCGCGCTCGCCCTGCGTCTCCAGCGTGCGGCGGAGGCGGCATACCCCGGCCTCATGCGGGACATCAACCTGCGCGCGGCGTCGTTCAACGAGCAGTACGCCCCGGGCGCGCTCCTCATCGAGGCCGGCTCGACGGGCTGCACGCTGGAAGAAGCGCGGCGGGGGATGGCCTGCCTGGCGGAGGTGATCGCAGCGGAGATCGCGGGAGGATCCGGCAGCGACCGGACGCCGGAGTGACGGAGGATTCCTCCAAAACAGCATGACAAAACGGAACCGTTCGTTTTCGGCGGTTCCGTTCTCTGTTTATTCGGTTTTGTCACCCTCCCCGGCTTTCTGTGCCGGATGCGGTACGGCGGCGACCGTTTCCGCGGCGCGGAGCCTCATCTTCTTCACCGTGGCCCACACCATGACGGGCAGGGCGACAAGGTTGGCGATCCCCAGCGCGCGCAGGAGGATGTCCGGCAGGGAAAATCCCGCGATGCCCGCGGCGGAGATGACGAGGGTCCCGATGCCGATGACGGCAAGGCTGACGCCCCAGAGCACGTTCGCGATCCGCGACTGCTTTCTGAGCCGCGCTTCCATCTTCTCCCGGTCGATCTCCGTCATCGCCGCGAGGGGCAGTTCCGTGTTCTTCATGACTGGTGTTTTCCTTTCCTTATTCTTCAATCTTATCAGCCTTTTCTGCACTCACGCTTCTCCGAACATCAGCCGGTCCGCGTCCGCGAGCGAATCGAGGAGCAGGTCGGGGCGTTCGGCTTCTCCGGCGGCGTTCACGTCTTCCCAAGTCGTCTCGCCCGTGAGGACCAGCGCCGCCGTGATCCCGTGCCGTCTCCCGGTCGCGATGTCGGTGTACAGACGGTCGCCGAAGATCAGCGTCGTCTCCTTCGGTTCACCGGTGATCTCGCCGATCATTTCGACCGTTTCGGGATAGGGCTTGCCGAAATACACGGGCGTCACCCCGGTCGACGCCGTCACCGCCGCCGCGATCGCGCCGCTGTCCGGGATGAAGCCGTCCTCGGTCGGGCAGTTGAAGTCCGGGTGCGTCGAGAGGTATTCCGCGCCTCCCCGGATAAAGGTGCAGGCGTTCGTCAGCTTTTCGTAGGTGAGCGTCGTGTCAAAGCTCGTGACGACGATGTCGGGGACCCGGCCGTCCGTCACATGCCCGTCCTCGTCGTTCACAAGGTCGATCCCCGCGGCGGTAAACTGCCGCCAGAGCTCCCGCGTGCCGAGCAGATAGACGGATTTCCCCGCGCGGCGCCGGGTGAGGAAGGCGGCGGTGACGTTGCCCGAGGTGCAGATCTCCTCGGGCGTCGGGGAAAAGCCGAGGCGGGTCAGCTTGTCGAGATAGAAGACCGGATCGTGCGAGGCATTGTTCGTGAAGAACAGCACCCGGCGTCCGGATTCCCGCAGGCGGCCGATGAACCGCACGGCAAAATCGAACGGCCTGCCCCCGAGGTAGATCGTGCCGTCCATGTCGAAGATGTAAAGGCGTTTTTTCCGGAGAAGCTCTGCGGCTTTTCGGGGATTCTCTGCGGCGACAATCATCAGAAACACTCCTTCGCAAAACCTGAAATGCGGCGCGGGCGGCAAAAGCGTCGGGACAGTTGTGAACATTTCCCCCATCCCATTGATTTTCCGGCGTCCGCATGATATAATACAGAATTGAACACTTTTCTTAAAAATCCTGCTCCGGCAGGTCACGGAGAACAGATGGCAGAGCACGTTATCATCGGCATCGATATCGGAGGGAGCACGACCAAGATCGTCGGCTTCGACACCTCCTCCGCGGAAAAGACCCTCATCCGCCCCATTCTCGTCCGGGCGACCGATCCGATCACCTCGATCTACGGCGCGTTCGGCAAGTTCCTCGATCAGAACGGCCTGACCCTCGGCGACGTGCAGAAGGTCATGGTCACGGGCGCGGGCTCGTCCTACATGTCGAAGCCGATCTACGGACTCCCCTCCGAAAAGATCGCGGAATTCAAGTCCATCGGCCTCGGCGGGCTCTATCTCTCCGGCCTTGACCGCGCGATCATCGCCTCCTGCGGCACCGGCACGGCGCTGGTCTACGCGGAGGAAGGCATGGAGCCGGATTATCTCGGCGGCACGGGCGTCGGCGGCGGCACCCTCGTCGGCCTCTCGAAGAAGATGCTGAACATGGACAACGTCGACCACATCGCGGAGCTCGCGAAGAGCGGCTCCCTCGACCGGGTCGACCTCAAGATCAAGGACATCACGAAGAGCGACATCGTGCCCGGCTTCTCCGACATCATGACGGCGTCGAACTTCGGGCAGGTGAGCGACCTCGCGACGCGCGCGGACATCGCCTGCGGCATCATCAACATGGTGTTCGAGACGATCGGCATGATCTCGATCTTCGCCGCGCGGAACTACAAGATCCGCGACGTGGTCCTGACGGGGAATCTCTCGCAGGTCCCGCAGGCGGAAACCGTCTTCAAGACCCTCAACCGCATGTTCGACATGAACTTCATCATCCCCGAGAATTCCGCCTTCGGCACCGTCATTGGCGCGGCGCTGGCGGGAATGGAGGCCTGAGGGCTCCGCGGAACGGATCTCTTCCCCGCCTGTTTGCGGCGCATCCCCGTTCGCTTCCTCATTATATCATCGTTTCGGCAAAAAATCAAGACCTGGAGAACCCATGAAAAAACGCAGACTCACCTCCTTCCTCCTCGCGCTGTTCCTCTTTGCGGGATGCGTGAAGGAGACGATCCCCCAGCCGGCAGAGGAGACGCCCCCGGCGGACGAGACCCAGATCGAGACGGCCGTGACCGAGGCCCCGGTCTATGCGGGTCCGCGCGTCATCGTCGACGGCAAAAATCCCGAACGCGATCTGACGGCGGCGGAAAAAGAAGCGTATCCGCAGGCGACGAACCTGCCGACGCTCTACATCGACCTCGGCACGGAGAAGCTCTCCTCGGTCCGCCACGGCGTCTGGTCCCCCGGCACCTACACCCTCGTCTCAGACGGCCGCGGGATCGTGGAACAGCCCATCGAGATGAAGGGCCGCGGCAATTACAGCTGGTCGTTCCCGCAGAAGACCTACGGCCTCAAGCTCGGGACGGCGGCGCCCCTGCTCGGCATGAACACGAGCAAAAAGTGGGTCCTCATCACGACGTGGTCGGACAAGACCCTTTTGCGCAACTTCATCACGCTCAACCTCGCCTCGGAGCTTCTCGGGATGAAGGGCGCGGTCCAGACCCGCTACGTGGACGTCTACGTGAACGGGAAGTACAACGGCCTCTACGTCCTCTCACAGAACATCACCCTCGGCGAGCGCCAGGTCGACGGCGACGCGCTGTTCGAGTGCGAGGCGCAGTACCGGCACGGCGACTGTTCGAACTGCATCATCTGCCCGAGCGGCTGCCACATCATTTTCAGCGAGCCGATCAACGACGTGACACCCGAGGAGCGCGAGGAGCTTCTGAAAACCTACACGCAGCTCTTCGTCAAGGCGGACGTGGCGATGACGACGGGCAAGGGATACCGGGCATACTCCCGCTACATCGACGTCGACTCCTTCGTGGACTGGTACATCGTAAACGAGCTCGTGAAGAACTATGACTCCGGCTTCACGACGAGCTGCTACTGCTTCGCGAAGGACGGGAAGATCTACATGGGACCGTGCTGGGACTACGACACGTGCATGGGCAATCAGATCGTGGCGACCTGCCTCGATCCGATCGGGTATCACGTCTCGACGTCGCAGTACAACCCGTGGTATCAGAACCTGATGGCGGACAAGGACTTCACCGAAGCCCTGCACGCGCGCTGGACGCAGCTCGTCGACGACGGCGTGATCGACGCCTTCATGCAGATGATCGACGATCAGGTCGAGAACATCGCGGCGTCGGAGAAAATGGACCACAAGACCTTCCGCGACGCGATGCAGTACACCGGTCTGCGCGGGGGGCTGTCCCTCTTCAAGTACGATCAGGAAGTCGAATACCTCAAGGACTGGCTGACCAAGCGCATCGCCTGGCTGTCGTCGGAGTGGTACGGGAAATAAGCCGTCAAGAAAACAAACGGTCGTGTTTCTGCACATCCATGCAGACGCACGGCCGTTTTTCGCTGCCCGCGGATCACTGAATGATCAGCAGGTTCTTTTCCTTCACCAGCCTCACCTTGATCCCGGCTTCGGCAAAGCGCGCGGTGAGATCGGCGACGCTGATCTTTTCGGACTCGTGATCGCGGACCCATTCGTATTCCGAGCGGTAGAGATCGCGGGCGAATTTGAACGGCGATTTCAGCATGCTCAGCGGGATGAGCGTTTCCTCTCCGAGCTTCACCGTCAAATCGATCTTGGACCCGAACACGGCGATCGCGTCGTGCAGTCCGGTCCCCATCTCGAAGGCGGGCAGGATCGCGTTCGCCTGCCCCGGCGTGAGCTCCGCGTCGTAGAGCGTCACCATGTCGCCGCCGTCCGGAATGCGTCCGCGATACACGGATTTGTGAACCTCCTCGAGCGGGAGGGCATCGACGACCTCGCCGTCGTGCGCGAGCGTCAGGGTATCGCCGGACTTCGCGAACGTGAGCTTCGCGTCCCCGCCTTCCCCGCTTTCGGTGAGGGTGAAATACCCCTTCGCCGGGACGGTATGGCCGTCGAGCTTCTGCGCCCGGCCGCCCGTACCGACGGTCCAGCCGTCAAGGGAGAGCTCTTCCTCCGCGCCGTTGTACAGCTCGACGAAGGCTTCGTCCGTGCCGCGCAGCGCGACTTCGTTCAGCACGAGGCCGTCCGCGCGCTTCTCCGTCTTTTCCGGGAAGGTCACGGTGAGCTTCGCCTCTTTGGACGTGAGGATCAGGGTCCCGTTCGAGATCATGCCGCCCTCCGCCTCCGCCTGCGCCCCTTCGGGCAGGTTCAGCGGGATCGGCGTGGACTGCAGATACTGCCGCACCTCGCCGTCGGTCATGCGGAACCAGCCGAGCTCCGCCTCACCCTCTCCCTTCAGGGTGACCGCAAGCGCCGCGAGCTTTTTCCCGGACTGCTTTTCGGTCGCGGAGAGGACCGCGTCGACGCGCTTGATCGCGAAGGAGCGCAGACCCGAAACGTTCGTCTGCCATGCCGCGACGCTTCCGCCGGCGACGTGCAGCTTTTTCGTCGTGTATTCCATCTCGGGCAGCATGGCGAGGGTCAGGTCCCCGATCTTCTCCTGCACCCGGGAGGGCTTGAAGACCGCCGTCGCGAGGGTGCAGAAGTACATGTACACCCGGTTGGCGAAGGTCTCGTTCTTCATGAGGTTGTTGTAGACGTTGCGGATGAGCAAAGCACTCGTCCCGTCGATCGTGCGGTAGGGGTTCTTCGAATAGTTGTGGCCGTTGCCGAAGGAGAGGTCGAGGTCCTTGAGCAAAAACCGCCACCGCCCGTCGTAGATGCCCTCGGCGTCGGGCTGATACCCGTCGACGCTCCGCCGGAACGCGCGCAGGTTGTTGTCCGGCCAGTCGGAGTTGCCGCAGTAGAGCTCGGTGCACATGTATTCGTTGAAGTTGCGCAGATCGATCACCTCCCCCGCCCGTTCCAGGGTCGAGGAGAGCTTCGGGTCAAGCGCGGCGAGCTTGATGAGCATCCTGGTGAAGTCCTTGACCGCGGTCCCCGCTTCGGCCTCGGGCGCGGTGTCGAGCGTCCACATGCTCCCGCCGTAATTCTCATAGGAGCCGGAGAGGATCGTCAGCTCTTCCTCCGGGACGCCGAAATGCGCCTCGATGAAGTCCGCGTCGTAGTCCTCGATCATCATGAAGACGCCGCGGTACTGGCCGTTGATGAACTCCGTCACGGGACGCATGGCGGGGACGATCTGTCCCGTCCCCTCGCACAGGCTGATCTGCAGCGGCGTCGCGATGACGTTGTTGCCCTCGTTGTTCGAGCCGCCGCGGAGCAGGATCGTGTTCGCGAAGGAAAGGGTCCGCCCGGTCTTCGGATCGCGGTAGCCGGGGAACAGGTCGAGGGTGAAGGTGCCGTGTGAGGGCGTATAGGACCGGCGGCTGAAGATCTTCAGGGATTTCTGCGTGTTCGCTCTCGTCCAGCCGCCGTTGACGCGGATGCCGGCATTCGAGGAATAGTCGAACGCGCCCTGCCCGCTCTCGGAGAATTCCATGGACGTCGGGCGTTCCCACTCGATGCCGCTGTTATAGAAGTTCGCGTTGGTGTTGCCGAGGACCCAGCCCTTCGGATTGCCGTGCTTCTTCGCGTCGTCGCGCGCCTTTCCCTCGACGAGGATGCCGGTCTCATAGCCGTACAGCCCCTCGGGTTCGGAGACGAGGGAGAAGACCGGCGTGGTGAACCGTCCCTCCGGCGCGGAAAAGTAAGTAAACGTATAGCACTGGCCGACCTGCTTCCGACCGTCGAAGAGCGCGGCCCGGATCACGGCGCACTCCGTCACCCCGTCCCCCGTCTCGTTGTAGGGGATCCGGAAATCGCTCGACGCCACCTGAGAATCCGCCGTAGGCACCAGCGCCGTGGTCGTGGTATAGCAGATGCGGTACCCGGAATCGGTCGAAAGGAGCAGCCTTGCCGGGCGTTCGTCCACCGAATAGATGCCGGGTTCGACGGACGGCGTGATGACGGGCTCCTCCTCCTTCGGCGCGGCGACGATGACCCGCTCCTCTTCCGGGTCCGCGGCGGGCGTCGATACCGCAGGCGCGCAGGCGGTGAAGGCGGCGGATGACAGGAGCGTCAGCGCCAGAAGGAGGGAGACTCCGGCGGATTTGTGGTTTCTCATGGTCAGAACACATCCTTTTCGGTCTGTCGGTCATGCGGGCACCGGCAGGAACAGTTTGCCTCAGGCTTTGCGCACCCACACGATCATCTCGCGGGTGTCCTCCCGGTTGTCCCAGAAGGCATAGGGGATCGCGCGGATCGTGACTTTTTCGGCGTCCGCGCCTTCATAGCGGCGGTAGAGCGCGTCGGCGGTCCACGGTTTCTGCCGGACGGCGGGGCCGACGATCGCCGTCATGCCCGGGAAGAGGGTCGAATCGGTTTCGGCCGCGTAGTCACCGGGATCGCACACGGAGAGCGCGTCGAGGCAGTCGCCGTTGTCCGCGGATTCGAGGCAGTAGACCACCGGACCGCGCATCAGGGCGACCCGTCCGTCGTCCGCGCGCAGGAGCGGGTTCGCTTCGACGAATTCGACGGGCATCGGCAGGTCGAGCTCGACCGTGTCGCCGTCCCGCCACGTGCGGCGCAGAACGGCATATCCCTTCGTGACGGACGGACACACTTCGGCGCCGTTCACGCGGACGGAGAAGGTGCGCGCCCATCCGGGGATGCGGAGCGCGAGACCGTACGCGCCGGCCGACAGCGTGAACGCGATATGCCCGTCCCACGGATAGTTCCCGGTCTGGGAGAGCGTCACCTGCCTGCCGCCGACGTCGAGGACGGCTTCGGAGCCGACGTAGAGGTGCGCGTACACCGTGTCGGCGGAGGCCGAATAGACATAGCTGCCGAGCGAGGTGATCATGCGGGCGAGGTTCGGCGGGCAGCAGGCGCATCCGAACCAGCCGGGACGCTTCGACTGGATGTGTCCGACGACGCCGGCGTTCTTCGTCGCGCGCTCCCATACGGCGAGCGGATTGGTATAGAAGAAATGCTGGCCGTCGAGCGCCATGCCGGAGATCGTGCCGTTGTACAGGAGCCGCTCCATGACGTCGGAATAGCGGCTGTCGGGATCCATGCGCAGCATGCGTTTGGCGAAGAACACCATCGAGATCGCGGCGCAGGTCTCGTTGTAGGCGGAATCGTTCGGAAGGTGATAGTCGAACGTGAACGCCTCGCCCCACACCTGGGATCCGACGCCGCCCGTCACGTACATCTGGCGGTTCACGACGTTGTCCCAGAGGTTCCGCGCGGCACGGGCGAGCCCTTCGTCCCCGGTCTCCGCCGCGAGATCGGCAACGCCGGTGTAGAGATACCCGGCGCGGACGCTGTGTCCGACCGCTTCGGTCTGCTCGCGGATCGGCTTGTGGGACTGGTTGTATTTCTTGTCGACGCGATCGACCCGTCCGCCGCCCCAGAAGCCGCGGTGCTCTCGTTTTTCGAGCTCCCAGTCGAAGAAGTGGGGCTCGGTGCCGCGGGCGTCGACCATGTATTTCGCGAGGTTCAAATACCGTTTCTCCCCGGTCGCCCGGTACAGGCGGCACAGCGCGAGCTCGAGCTCTGGATGACCCGGATAGCCGTGGAGCTTTCCTTCCTCCGGCCCGATCTTTTCGTCGATCAGGTCGACGAAGCGGCGCATGATCGAAAGGAGCTTGTCCTTCCCCGTCGCTTCATAGTATGCCACGGCGGCCTCGGTCATGTGCCCGGCGCAGTAGAGCTCGTGGCAGTCGAGGAGATTGGTGAACTTCTTATCCGGCGCCGTGATCTGGAAGTAGGTGTCGAGATACCCGTCCTCCTCCTGCGCCTGCCCGATGAGATCGATCACCCCGTCGGCGGTCTGCTCCAGCGCAGCGTCCGGCGCGATCGTCAGACGGTACGCGACGGCCTCGAGCCACTTCGCGACGTCGCTGTCCTGAAAGACGTAGCCGTGGAAGTCGCCCTTCTCGAGGCCCGCGGCGATGCGGAAATTGGCGATGGCGTGGCTCGGCTCGGTGTCCGGCACCTGATCGTTGAGGACGCGCCACTGATAGGGGATGATCTTCTCCTTCGCGATGTCCTGATAACGGCTCCAGAAGCCGTCGCGGATCTTCACGGACCCAAGCGGCGCGAATTCGTTGGTGATGAAAGACATAAGCGACCTCCTGCCGTTTTCAGAAGCGGTATTCGACGGGGGCGGCGGTGAAGGAGCAGATCACGGCTTTCGCGTTTTCGAGCGCGAAGACCGCGGTATTGCCGTCGCCGGGCGTGTACATCGCGCGCAGGGAGGGATAGGCGTCGAGCATGTGTTCGGCGGCCTTCACATCGTCGACGAGGACGGCGTCCGCGGTGAGGCGGATCCAGCGTCCGTCGGCCGACATGGCGCAGATCTCCACCTTCGGGCAGGCGAGCATCTGCTTCGCGACGTTCTTTTTCAGCCCGGTCTGGATGGTGAGTTTCCCCTCCCAGCAGTCGACCGTGCCGAACGGACGGACGCGCGGCTGACCCTCTTCGACGGTCGCGAGGTAATAGGTGCCGCAGGCTTTCAGGAATTCATAGACTTCGTTCATGGGATGCCTCCTGTATGAAATGGTTGAATGATGGTCAATACCCGAGATTCGCGGAGGTCCAGTCGGCGGCCGCGGCAATCAGCTCTGCCACCCGCGGGATCATCTGATCGGACATCCAGCAGTCGGTGAAGAAAATCACGGCGTATTCCCGCTCCGTCATCCACCGGTCGATCGCGCGCATGGCCTCGTCGGCGTCGGTGAAGCTCGTGACGGTGAGATCGGGCGTGATCGGGCAGAAGCCGGCCCCGCGCAGGATCTCGTCCTCCGCCGCGTCGCCGGTCGAGACGGTCAGCCGCGTCCGGCAGTGCGTGTAAGCCGCCATGCGCTCGTTCGCCGCCGTGAGGGATCCGGCGAGATCGGCCGAATCGTCCGTTGCGACGCCGTACTGTCCGCGCGCGGCTCCCGCGAGGATCGTCTCCGGATCGGCGTCGTCCCAGAGAAAGACGGTGTAGTCAAGCCCCGCCTCCCGCAGCCCGGTCGAGGCGACGTAGGACGCGCCGTCCTCGGGGGAGGTGCAGAGGAGGTAGAGCCGATGACGCGGGTCATCCCGCTCGGGCGTCGAAGGGAGAAGGTCCGGACCGCCGCGCTGCCAGCCCGCGTCCGCTTCATAGACGCCGGCAAGCTGTTCGAGCGTGAAGCGGGAATCTCCGGTCAAAAGCCGCAGGGTCACCGCTCCGTCCTCGCCCGTCAGCACCTCCCGCCGGATACCGAGCGCGTCGCAAACGGGCGCGGCCTCCACGTAAAAGGTCGTCTCGTCGCGGTAGATGCCGATGCCCTCGACGATCTCCCCGTTGACCGCGGCGGAGCCGTTCTTCGAGAAGAGGATCGACACATACGCGCCGGTCGCGGTGTTCTCGAAGAGGAGGTTGCCCTCCGCGGGCGTCGAGAAGGTGACGCCGTCGAGCGCGCCGAAGAGATCCGCGGGGACGTAGTATTTCCCGTCGCGGATCACGAGCGGCTCGAGCGGATCGCGGTACCACGCCTCATCCCCGGTGAAGAGGGAGGGCAGCGCGGCGCCCGCGGGAACGGAGACAAGGATCGAGACCGCCAGCAAAACCAAGAGACATATTTTCCAACGCCGCATACGATCCCTCCTTTCCCCGAGGCTCCGATCCCGTGCCGGAACCGCCCGGACTTCTGATTTCTTTCTTAATGTTATCCTTTTTACTTCGCGTTTCGATAGTACGCCACCGCCAGGTCCACGACCAGTCCGTAGCTCTTCGCGCCGGGCGTTCCCTGCATCACGAGGTAGGTGTCGTTCACCTTATCCGATACGGTCGCGGCGGTGTTTTCGCGGTATTTATCGAAAAACACGCCGTAGCAGTAGAGATCGTACCGCACGCGCACGTCGAGGGTTTCCGCGATCGCCTTCCGCACGTCCTTCGCCCCGGCGGACGAAAGCGCGGAGGAGAGGTATTCGTAGAGATTCAGATACCCGGAATACTGCATGTACGGGTCGTCGGACGCGATGCACACGAGGAACGCCATGAAATTGGCCTCGTCCTCCCGCGCGATCCCCCGCTGATGCGCCATCTCGTGCGCCGTCGTGTAGACGTTTACGAAATAGGGGTAATTCGTGTTCAGATTCGCCTCCCCGGTGAAGAACGTGTACATCCCGGAGATGTGCGTGTAGGTCATATAGTCGGAGAGGACGATCTCCTTCACCGGCGCGTCGAGGCGGGCGAGAAAATCGCAGTCCTCAGAGACCTTATCGTAAGCTTCGAGGCAGAGGCGCACGCACTCGTCGTGGCTGTACGGACGCACGGAGCCGTCGTCATAGAAGATCATGATCTCGTCGGCCAGGCCGTTCAGCCGGTCCACCACGATCCGCGCCGTGTCCGCGAGCTCGTCCGCCGTCACCTTCGTGCGCTCGATCCCGAGCTTTTTGTCGAGCCCGGTCGTCAGGTAGCCCGCGCCGAACACGAAGACGAACATCGCGTAGAGCAGCACGCCCGCGGAGAGGATCCCGATCAGCGCGCGCGCAAAATACCGCCGGCTCCGGGCGCCTTTGCGGCAGGCGAGGACGATCACGGCGACGAGGATCACCGGACTCCCGAGCAGAAGAAACTCCGCGAGGGAAAAGGGGATCCACCCGGTGAGGCGCGCGAGAACAATGCGGAGGAACGAGGACACATGCCCGTTGAACGCATCCGCGAAGGTCGGGGAGGAAATGCAGCCGAGATGGATGCCGAGCGCGGCCAGCCCGAGGAGGAAGAACACCATCGAGAGGGCCGGCACATAGCGGTTGACGCGGCGGTAAAGTCGTACCATGAGAAACTCCTTCATTCGGGAAGGGATGGGGGCTCTGCGGGCAGGCCCAGCGAGGCGAGGAGGGCCGTCATATCTGCGGGGAGCGGCGCCGTGACGGTCATCTCCTCCCCGGTCATGGGGTGCGGAAAGGTCGTTTGCCAGGAATGCAGGGCGTGACGCGGGATCAGGGGCGAGGCCGTTCCGTAGAGCGAATCCCCCGTGATCGGGCAGCCGATGCCGGCGAACTGCACGCGCAGCTGATGCGTCCGGCCCGTGAGGGGCGAGCAGAGCACGAGGCTGCGGCCGTCCGATTCGGCGAGCACCCGGTAGCGCGTCACGGCGAGCTTGGCGCCGTCCGCGTCGGGGGAGCACTCCTCGCGCTCGATGACGCTGTCCGGTTTGCGGCGCATGTACGAGCGAATCTCGCCCGCGCGCTCTGCGGGAATCCCGTCGAGGACGGCGAGATAGCGCTTCGCGATCCGGCCCTCGGTCATCGCCGCGTACATTTTATAGGAGGCGTCCTTCGTGTTCGAGGTCAGCATGCAGCCGCTCGTGTCCCGGTCGAGGCGGTTGACCGGGCGGAAGACATAGACGCGGTCGCGGTAGCGGTATGCCAGCGCGTTCGCCGCGGTGTCGAGGTGATGGCCCTGCGAGGGGTGGGCGGGCATGTCCGGCGGCTTGTTCACGGCGGTGATCCATGCGTCCTCATAGAGGATCCCAAGGGGCAGATCCGACGGGATGAGATACGGACTGACGTCCTCGGGGCGGTCCTCCACGGCGAGGGAGAGCACCTCGCCCTCCCGGAGCACGTGGCGCACCGTCACCCACTGTCCGTCGACCCGGATGCCGTTTTCGGAGAATTTCAGCCGTTTCAGGAGATTCGAGGAATACCCGAGGTCGCGGGTGAGGAACTCGCGGATCGTCTTCCCCGCATGCGCCGGGCTGACGCGGATGTCCATTCAGCTCTCCACCGGACGCCAATAGGTGTAGAACGCGATGATCGTGCGCTCCTCGCCGCCGTGTTCGAGGTCGTGCGCCGTGATGACCACGCCCTCGAGCGAGAGGAGCTCCCACGCGTAGAGATCGTCGATCTTCGTGCGCATGACGGTCTCCGCCCCGCAGTAGACGATCAGCTCGTCCTCCCGCTTCACGATGACGCCCGCGCGCCCGATGACCTCCTCGATCCCGTCGATCCGCTCGGTCACGCACTTGATCGCGCGCTCGTTCAGGTAGTTCGCGAGATCGTTCTTGTACCGTTTGGAATGAACGTTTTTGCTCTTCGTCCAGCCCTTTGTTTTTTTAAGCATTTCCACCTCATAAACACGTTAACAATTTGTGAACCCTGCTGAAATTGAACTTTTTTTCAAAAACTATTGCAAAATCAGGCGCGAGGGGCTATGATTAAGAGACTGTGAAAGCCCGCCCGGATTTTCACACGCGTATAATCTTCTTTGATTATATCACAAAAGCGCCTCCGTGGAAACAGGAAAATATGAATTTTTGCGAAGAAATTCACCACTTCCCGACTCCCGACGGCCCTTTCCCGTTCGATTCGGAAAAGCGGTCCCCGGGATGCACGGCGGACAATGCAAGAAAGGCATGGAACAGCTTATGCTTCCGCTTGACAAATTTTCGGATGCGGCCGCGTCGGCGATGCGGGACAGGGGGTTCGCCCCGGAAGCCCTCACCTTCGCCGTGCGGATGGATCTGGATTTCGACGGAAACTTCGGCGAATCGTGGCTGGTGTATGAAAAGGACACCCGCACGATCCACCGCCTCCTCGGCGATCCCGACTCCATTCCCCGCAAAAAGCAGAAACACGGCCACACCGACCTCGACGACTACGGAAAGACCGAATACGCAGCGTCCGTCTCCTACCTCGACAGCTTTTCGATGGACTACACCTCCGATCTGAACGTCGACACCTGCCTCTCCTCGACGCGTCTGCTCGTCCTGACGCACAAAACGCCCCGCCCCGAAGTCGACGAAGACCTCGAGCGCGAGGAAAAGGACAAGATCTACGAGGCGTGGAACGAAGACGCCGTCACCGAGATCAAGGCGCAGAGCACCAACGCGACCCGTCAGCGTCTCTTCGCGTTCTGCGAGCTCGTCGAGCGGTTCCTGCGCGGCGACGATGTCGGGGACGACGACCAGATCTTCGAGCAGTTCAACGCGAAATGCCCGAAATGCGGCCACGTCTACGAGAATCAGTACCGCAAGGTCTGCACCCACTGCCAGAACAAGAACGCCATCATCCGCCGGCTGCTCGAATTCCTCGTGCCCTACAAGTGGCAGGTCGCCCTTGTGATCTTCTGCATGATCGCCTCCTCCGCCATCTCCCTGGTGAGCCCGATCATCAACGGCCGGATCCTCTACGACAACGTCATCAACGCGCGCGGCAAGTGGCACTCTCTGACGAAGCTCTTCATCGTGCTCTCCGTCATCGTCGCCCTCGCCCTGCTCTCGCTCTTTGTCAACATCATTCAGAACCGCACGAACGCGAAGCTCTCGACCCGCATGATGAAGCAGATGAAGCAGAAGGTCTTCGACTCCCTGCTGTCGCAGTCCCTCGCCTACTTCAACAACAATACGACGGGCCGCCTCATCAACCGCGTCAACTACGACGCCGAGCGCATCCGCTCGTTCTACATCGACGGTCTGCCGCCCTTCATCATCAACGCCCTGAACTTCGTCGGCCTGACCTTCTTCCTCTTCTGGCTGAACTGGAAGATGACCCTCATCGTGTTCATTCCGGTCCCGCTCATCGTCGTGATCTTCCGCGTCATGCTCCCGAAGCTGTGGCGGATGTATTCCCGGCAGTACCGCGCGTCCTCGTCCCTCAACTCGATGCTGGGCGACAGCCTCAACGGCATCCGCGTGGTCAAGGCGTTCGCGAAGGAAGCCGAGGAGACGCACCGCTTCTACAAGTACTCCGACCGCCTGTACGCCGCGAACCTCAAGGTCAACATCACCTCCCTGACGATCTTCCCGATCGTGTCCCTCCTCATCGGCATGTCCTCGCAGGCGATCTGGGGCTTCGGCGGCCTCGAGGTCATGGGACAGCACATGACCTACGGTGAATTCACCACCTACCTCGGCTACATCGGCATGATCTTCGGGCCCCTGCAGTTCTTCTCCACGTTCACCAACCTCGTGACCGACACCATCAACGCCGCGCAGCGCATGTTCGAGGTCCTCGACATGGTCCCGGACGTCATGGAAGACCGCGAGCCCATCGTGAAGGACACGTTCGAGGGCGACATCGAGTTCAAGAACGTCTCCTTCCATTATAACCCGAACCGCCCGATCCTGAAGGACGTCAACATCAGAATCCACGCGGGCGACAACATCGGCCTCGTCGGGCACACCGGCTCCGGAAAGTCCACCATCGCGAACCTCATCACCCGCATGTACGACCCGATCTCCGGGCAGATCCTCATGGACGGCACCGATCTCAAGAAGATCAAGATGTCCTCCATCCGCAAGAACATCGCCATCGTGTCGCAGGAGATCTTCCTCTTCCGCGGCACCATCGCCGACAACATCCGCTACGCCCGCCCGGACGCCTCCATGGAGGAGGTCATCGCGGCGGCGAAGGCGGCGAACGCCCACGACTTCATCGTCCGGCTGCCCGAAGGCTATGAGACCGAGGTCGGCTCCGGCTCCCGCTCCCTCTCCGGCGGCGAGCGCCAGCGCGTTTCCATCGCCCGCGCGCTCCTCATGTCCCCGTCGATCCTCATCCTCGACGAGGCGACCGCCGCCATGGACACCGAGACCGAGCGTCTGATCTCCGATGCGCTTGCCAAGCTGGTCGAAGGACGGACCTGCATCACCATCGCGCACCGTCTCTCCACCCTCAAGGACTGCAACTACCTCTTTGTCATCGAAAACGGCGAGATCGCCGAGGAAGGCCCGCCGGACGAGCTGCTTGCCCGCGGCGGCGTCTACTACAAGCTGTATAAACTCCAGAGCGAAGCCATGAGAAAAGTCCTCTCCGGCATGTGATTCAAAAGGAGGCCAACGACTATGAACGAAACCAAGACCGCCGCCGTGAAGGAAGAGCCGAAGAAGGCGGAAGCCGTCGAAAAGAAGACGGACGCCGCTCCCAAGGCAGACGAGAAAAAGGACACGGCTCTCGAAGCGAAATCCGAAGCCAAGGAAAACGCCGCCGACAGCGAAAACAAGGAAGAAATCGACCCGGACGACCTCTTCAAGCACCGCGTATCGATCAACCTGACCCCCGAGAACGCGTGGTTCTCCCCCTCCGAGGGCGGCCTCATCTCCTTGAAGATCATCAACGCGGAGGGCGAGGAGGAATTCTTCGAGCGCGTGGTCATCCGCCGCTCCTTCCCCGTCACCTCCCCGGACGAATTCCTCTCCGTGCGCGAACCCGACACCCGGGCGAAGGGCCGCGGCGCCGAGATCGGCATGATCCGCAACATCCACATCTTCGATCAGAAGACGGTGGATCTCATCAACGCCGAGCTCGACATCCGCTACTTCACGCCCACCATTTCGAGGATCACCTCCGCGAAGGAAAAATTCGGCTACAACTACTGGGAAGCCGAAACCTCCGCCGGAAAGGTCTCGATCGTTCTGAACAACCCCTTCTCCAACATCCGCGTTCTCGAGGACGGACGGATCTACATCTTCGACATGGACGGCAACTGCTTCCTGATCCCGGATCCCTCCAAGCTGGACCGGCAGAGCTTCCGCGCCATCGAAATTTACATCTGACACCGACGGGGGTTCATCATGAAACTGTTCTATGACATGCTGGCGGAGGACCGCGCCGCATACGATGCCGCCGCCTCCCCGGACGAGGTCCTGATGTACTGCGTCCCCTTCAACGTCTGGGAAGAGAAATTCGTCTCGGGCTGGACCGCCGTCACGGACCGCGCGATCTACTGCATCCTCTCGGGCAAGCTCCTCTCATCGATCGAGCTGGAGCGCTGCACGGTGTTCTCGACCGAAGTCCTGTACGGCAACTGCGCGTTCTACGGCGTGGTGGACGGGACGACGACTCTGATCTGCCAGTTCCTCTCCGGCCGCAACCTGCCGCGCTATTCGGTCCTCGTGCAGGCCTGCGAGGACCTCGCGAAGAAGCGCCGCGAATCCCGCGCCCCGGGCGATCCCGTCGTCAACAACGACAACGAGCGGTTCTGCCCGAAGTGCGGACGCCCGTTCATCCCGGGCACAAACATCTGCCCGTTCTGCCGCAACTCGAAGGAAGTCTACGCGAAGCTGTGGGGCCTGACCCGCGGTCTTCGCTGGATGCTCTTCTTCCCGCTCTTCGTGTCGGTGATCTCGCTGGCGATCCAGTTCATCCTGCCCGCCATTCAGCGCGTCGCCGTCAACGACTATCTGACGAACGAGAAGATCTACCCGCTCGGCTCCTTTGCCGAGGACCCGCACAAGCGCGCGTTCCTGCTCATCTTCCTCGCGATCATCTCGATCGACCTCGTGCAGCGCGTGCTCGGCGTTATCCAGAGCCGCCTGTCCGCCGTCGCGGGCAACAAGTTCACCCTCATGATGCGGACGCTGCTCTACGAAAAGATCTCGACCCTGTCGATCTCCTCGATCTCCCACAAGTCCACCGGCGACCTCATGGGACGCATCACGGGCGACGTCAACGCCGTGCAGGCCTTCATGACCGGCCAGCTCCCCTCTCTCTTCACGCAGGCGGCCTCCTTCGTCCTCGCGCTCGTGTTCCTGCTCATCATCAACCCGCTCATGTCGATGTTCGTCTTCGTGCCGATCCCGTTCGTGGTCTGGCTCGTGAAGAGCTTCTGGGCGACGATGCAGACCCGCCACCGCAAGAACTGGGTCCTCGGCTATCACGTCAACCTGATCTTACAGGACATCCTGAACGGCATCCGCGTGGTCAAGTCCTACGGCAACGAGGAGCGCGAGATCGCGACCTTCCACCGCCGCACGGACCGCCACGCCGCGCAGACCGAATCGAACGCGCTCCTGTTCGACACGTTCTTCCCGCTTCTCGGTTTCGTGACGAGGATCGGGTCCTACCTCATCCTCTTCTACGGAAACTACCTGCTCTTCAAGGGCACGATGAACTACGGCGACCTGCACCAGTTCAACTCCTACGCGAACATCATCTACGGGCCGCTGCTCTGGATCACGGGCATCCCGCGCCAGATCTCCGCGTTCCTCACCTCGCTCGGCAAGGTCCTGGAGATCCTCGAGGAACAGCCCGAGGTCGCGGATATCGGCCTCCCGATCGATATCGACATCGAAGGCGACGTGAAGTTCGACCATGTGACCTTCGGCTACGACAGCTACAACCCGGTGCTTGAGGACATCAACCTGACC
>JAFYBI010000209.1 GCA_017540285.1 Clostridia bacterium
GCAGAAGCAGCGGGTCGCCATCGTGCGCGCCCTGTGCATGGAGCCCGACGTCATGCTCTTCGACGAGCCGACCTCCGCGCTCGACCCCGAAATGGTCGGCGAGGTGCTCGACGTCATGAAGAAGCTCGCGGCGGACGGCATGACGATGGTCGTCGTGACGCACGAAATGGGCTTCGCGCGCGAGGTCTCGAACCGCGTCCTGTTCCTCGACGACGGCGTCATCCTCGAAGAGGGCACCCCGGACGAGATCTTCAACCATCCGAAAAACGAACGGCTCCGGTCGTTCCTCGCAAAAGTACTGTAAAAAACGGGGGAGGACCTGCATGCGGCAGGTTTCTTCCCCGTACCCCGTTTTTCCCAAAACTCTATCAGAAAGGGCATCATCGACATGAATCTGAAAGGCAGACATTTTCTGAAGCTTCTCGATTTCACGCCGGAGGAGATCGGCGGCCTGCTCGACCTCGCCGCGGACCTGAAGGCGAAGAAGAAGGCGGGGATCCCGCACCGGCTCTGCGAGGGCAAGAACATCGCCCTGATCTTCGAGAAGACGAGCACGCGGACGCGCTGCGCCTTTGAGGTGGCGGCGACGGACCTCGGGATGCACCCGGTGTACCTTGATCCGAACGGCTCGCAGATCGGCCGCAAGGAGAGCATCGCGGACACCGCGCACGTCCTCGGCCGCATGTTCGACGGGATCGAATACCGCGGCTTCGGGCAGGACATCGTGGAGGAGCTGGCGAAATACGCGGGCGTCCCGGTCTTCAACGGGCTGACGAACGAGTTCCACCCGACGCAGATCCTCGCGGACTTTCTGACGATCCGGGAGCATTTCGGCTCCCTCGCCGGGCAGAAGCTCGTTTACATGGGCGACGCGCGGTACAACATGGGCAACTCCCTCATGGTCGGCGCGGCGAAGATGGGCATGCAGTTCGTCGCCTGCGCGCCCGAGAAGTACTTCCCGCAGAAATCCCTGTGCAAGACCTGCACGGAGATCGCCGAAGAGACCGGTGCGGTGCTGTCCTTCGAGACCGATCCGAAAGCCGCGGTCCGGGGCGCGGACGTGATCTACACCGACGTCTGGGTCTCGATGGGCGAGCCGTCGGAGATCTGGGAGGAGCGGATCCGGGATCTTCTGCCCTATCAGGTCAACGCGAAGGTCATGAAGGCTGCCGGTCCGCAGTGCCGGTTCATGCACTGTCTGCCGGCGTTCCACGACCTCGGGACGGAGATCGGGCGCGAGATCCACAACCGGTTCGGGCTCTCCTCGCTCGAGGTGACGGACGACGTCTTCTCCGGCCCCCGGTCGATCGTCTTTGACGAGGCGGAGAACCGCATGCACACCATCAAGGCCGTGCTGGCCGCGTCGATGGGGTGAATCGGAATCGACGGCAACGGAAAAGGAGCTTCCACACGGAAGCTCCTCTTTTGTTTGGTTCCAGCGGTCCTTACGGCGTCTGGCTGAGTTCCTCAACGGACGCGACTTCGTACGTGAAGACGATCTTCGAGCCGTCGGTCGCCGGGTTCTTGCCCGCTCTGCCGGCGTCCGGAACGACGTCGTTCACGGTGTAGCTCCACATGCCGATGTACTGCTGTTCGGCGTCGGTGTAGCCGACCTTGTAAACGGTGCCTTCGGTGGTGGTGATGGAATCGAAGCCGAGGGCAAGGCCGTCGCTGTTTTCGTCGAGTTCATACTTGATCTCCATCTCGTCGAGCGCCTGGCGGACAACGTCGAGAACGGTGATGGTCTCGCCTTCCGGATACTCAATGGTGGTGGAGTAATTCAGAACGATCGGATCGTCCGGAGCGGTGACGGTGACGGTAGCGGTGAGGGTGTGCTTCGGCGTGCTCTTGCAGGACGCGAACGCGAAGACGAGCATCACGACGGCCAGCGCAAGGGCCAAGAACTTGATGGTTTTCATTTCATAACCTCCTTGTTGTTTCTTCAAGTTTCTGCAGTCTCATTATACCCCAGCGTCCCGGAAATGTCAAGGACTTTGAGCCACTAATTTATAGTAAATTCACAATATCCGCGAAAATGTTACAGTGACAAAACAACTCTCGCCGGCGAGGAGTGCCAGCGCCGCCGCGGTGAGGAGAACGGGAGGCCGGCGGAGGAGGAGGCGCGCCGCGGCGGTGAGGACGACTGCGGCGATGGCGAGGATCCCGCCGAAGAGCGTCATCCGGGTGCAGAGCGCGGCCGCGTACCAGCCGAGATGCGCGAGATACGCCCCCGCCGCGCAGCACGCCGACGGCCACACGGACCGCATCGGGCACACCGCCCTGCCCCACGCGAGGATCAGCGCTTCGAAGAGTCCGCAGAAGCCGCACACGGCAAGGGACAGCGTGAAGAGCGCGGCCACGGACGGCACGTCGCGCCCGGCAGTCTTCACGAGATACCAGCCGCTGCCGCCGCTCACCCAGAGGAGCACCCCGCCCATTGCCGCGAGAAAGGCCGCGATGCCGAGGGAAGCCGCATTCGCCGCGGCAAAATCGAGTTCCCGTTTCCATTTGCGCATGAAAAATCACCCCACACATAGTGTATGAGGTGATTTGGCGTTTTATGCGCGGTTTACGGCTCGACGGGTTCCTCCGGAACGTCCGGCTCGACGGGCTCTTCCGGTTCTCCCGGCTCTTCCGGCTCGTCGCCCGGTTCCTTCGGCTCATCCTCAAACCATTCCTCGGCCTTTTCGGTTTCCTCGGTCTCTTCGGTTTCTTCGGTCTCTTCGGTCTCGTCCTCCTCCGTCTCCGCTCCCGGCGGCGTCCAATATTTATACACACCGTGCTCCACGCAGTAGGAGTTGTACGGGCGGGTCCCCCAGTTCACCGAGGTCCCGACGTACTGCCCCGTCTGGAGAAGGGTCGCGTAGAACGGCAGGAGCTTGTTGGCCGACGGCTGCGTCCACTCCGGCAGCTCGCGGAACGTGTACTGCGCGTCGACGATATAGACCTCCTTCGGGAAGTTGCGGTTTTCCTCCCGGATGAGGGCGACGTTGTAGCAGTTGGACTTGCTGCACGCGGATTCGGGATAGCAGATGCCGCCCGTCGACGCGTCGCGCTGGACCTTCACGTGGGTGGTGCACTTCTGCTTCGGGACGGTCTCGCGGGTGAAGTAGCCGACCTCGCTGCGCGGGGTGTTCCACGACCGCGGGTCGAGGGAGCAGAGGCTGTCGTCATAGAGCATCCCGGAATCGCGGCAGAAGGTCGCCGTGACGACGCCGGGGGAGATCTCGAACTTCTTGAGCGGTTCGCCGCCGTTCGCCGCCGCGTCCACGTAGGGCTGGTGCAGGCGGGTCATGACGGTGTCCCAGACGAGAAGCGACGGGTTTTCGGTGAACGCGGACAGGGACTGGTTCATGTCGTAGCCCGTCCAGACGCCGCCGACGTAATACGGGGTGTAGCCGACGAAGTAGCGGTCGAAGTCCTGGGAGGTCGTACCGGTCTTGCCCGCAACGTTCACGGTGTTCTGCAGGGTGCACGCCCGGCCGGTACCGGCGCTCATGACCTCCTGCATCATGATCGTCATGATCGACGCGGATTCCGCGCTGATGATGATCTGGGGGTCGTCGGAGTAATCGAAGACCATGTTCCCCTCGGAATCGGTGACGTACAGGTAGAGGTTCGGCTCGTTGTAGACGCCGCTGTTCTGGAACATGCAGTAGCCCGAGACCATCTCGATGAGGCGGACGCCGTAGTTCGGCTGACCGAGCGCGAGCGCCGCTTCGCCGCGGTCCGTGATGATGCGCCCGTCGTTGAGGACGGCGGAATCGATCAGGCTGTCAAAGTGGAGCTTTTCCTTCATGAAGCTGAAGGAGTTGTCCACGCCGTAGAGTCTGAGCACCTTCATCGCCACGGTGTTGACCGAGCGGCGGACGGCGTCGTGGATCGGCGTGAGGCCGTTGTAGATGTCCGGCAGGTTCTTCGGGTACGGGTTGTATCCGAGGACGGCGGGAGAGGTCGCGGTCGCGGGGCTGATCTCGTAGCTGTTGAACCACACGGGGCTGTCGTCGATCGCGGTGCCGTAGGTGATGATCCCCGCGTCGAGGGCCGGTCCGTAGACGGAGAGCGGCTTGATCGAGGATCCCGGCGGACGGGTGGCCACGGTGGCGCGGTCCAGACCGCGGTTGATGATCTTCTTCCCGCGTCCGCCGACCGTGCCGAGGACGTCGCCGGTGTAGGGATCGCAGATCACCATCGCGGACTGCGGCTGCAGGCCCGATCCGGTGGACGGGAAGTATTCGTTGTCGTTGTAGTAGATCTCCTCGAGGGTCGCCTGGACGAAGGGATCCATGGGGACGTAGATCTTGAAGCCGTTGTTGTAGATCATCAGGCTGGCCGCGCGGGTGGTGATGTTGTACTTCTCCGCGAGGTCCTGCTGCAGCTGGGTGAAGAGGGCTTCGATGTACCACGAGAAGATGGTGATGCCCTCCTCGACGACCTCTTCGTCGTAATCCTTCGAGTGGTCGATGACCTTCAGCTCGGTGTTCTGGGCCTGGACGCATTCCGCCTCGGTGATGTAGCCGTTCAGCTTCATCTCTTCGAGAACGGTCCAGCGGCGCCATTCGTTGCCGTGCAGGACCTTGACGGTCCCGTCCTCCAGCTCGATCTCGCGGTCCTTGTCGTGATAGAGCGGTTCATACTGCGAGGGGTTCTTGACGATGGCGGCGAGCGCGGCGCACTCGACGAGGTCGAGCTCGGAGACATGCTTGCCGAAGTAGTAGTTCGCCGCGGCCTCGACGCCGGTGCAGTTGTTGCCGAGGAAGATGATGTTGCAGTACGCCTCGAAGATCTCCTCCTTGCTCTTGACCTTTTCAAGGTTCAGGGCGCGGAAGATTTCGGAGACCTTGCGCTGGATGGTGACCTCATCCTCGCCCGTGACGTTCTTGATGAGCTGCTGGGTGATGGTGGAGCCGCCGCCGGGCTGTCCGGTGAGCATGTAGTAGATCGCGCCTGCGGTCCGGTACCAGTCGACGCCGTTGTGCTTCTCAAAGCGCTTGTCCTCGATGGAGATGAAGGCGCGGTAGAGGTTGAGCGGGATCTGGTTGTAGGAGACGGCGATGGCGGAGTCCGTGCCGGTGAGGCGCATGTCCTCGATCTCGACGGGCGTCCCGATGCGGTCGATGCGGTCCTGCTCGGTCGCGTAGCTCATGTAATAGAACCGCGTGGCGGAGTCCCGGTTGACGGTGACGATGGAGGAGGGATCGATCTCGAGGTCGAGGTTGTTGTTGATATAGATCGCGAAGACGGATCCGACGATGATCCCGGTGATCAGGCCGATCAGGAGAATGGTGAGCAGGATGTTCAGGAAATAGGAAAAGATACGGAAAACGACTTTTCCGACGATTCCGAGAACATGCAGGGTCTCCCTGCCCCAGTTGACCTTCTGGCCGTTGGATTCGTTCATTTCGGGGTGAATGACCTTTCAAAGGAGATAGATAAAGTTATTATACGCCTTAAATTTGAATCACGCATGAACGGACGCTGATATTTTCGGAGAAAAATGGAAAAAGGCGAGAGGAATTTTGGGCTGTCGCCGTTCGTTTTGCCTGCGCGGCTGCGCTTGCGCCGGTCGGTGCCCGGAGACAGGAGGCGGGCTCACTGCGCAAGCCCGCTGGCGTTTATGCAGTCTGCGCGGCGAAAAACTAAACCCCGTATTTCACCCTCACCCTCTCGAGCTTCTCCCCGATGGGCTTCGCGAGGAACCAGAGGACCAATATGTTCGAGACGGAATACAGGATCGTGTGCGGGACGGCTGCGGCAACGGCGGAAACCCACAGCCCCGGCGAAAACGTCCCGTTGTACCAGAGCACCGTCCAGATGTCCATGACGAACGAGAAGAAAACGCCCGAAAACAGCCCGTAGAGGATCAAAAGGACCCGGCTCCTCTTGAGCGGCCCCGCAAGATAGCCCGCGATAAGGCCGATCAGCCCCCACGCCAGCATCTGGAACGGCGTCCACGGCCCCTGCCCGAAGTAGAAGTTCGACACGAGCGCGGACATCGCGCCGACGAGGAACCCCGATTCGCTCCCGAGGGTCATCGCCGTCAGAATCGTCAGCGCCGCGATCGGCTTGAAGACCGGGATCAGCCGCCCGACGATCGAGAGCGCGGTCATCACGGCGACGATCACCATCCGCCGCGCGCCGATCTGTCTGCGGTCAAAGCCCGCCGCAAAGAGGAGCAGCGCGAGCACCGCGACGCCGAAGGAAACGATGAGATGCCGCTTTTCGTCAAAAACTACCGCGCCGAGCAGGACCAGCAGCGGCACCGCGAGATACGGGATCGCGACGCGCAGAAACCGCCTCAGCGCTTCATTCCGAATGAAGATCATCCCGCGCCTCCCCGCCGCCCGTTCTCGAGCGCGAGCCGCGCCGCGTCCCCGACCGTCACGGCGTTGTCGTAGAAGCCCCGGGTCATCCGGGCCGCTGCCGTCGTGTAGAAGCTGTTCTTCGAGAAGAGTTCGCGCGGAGTCCCCGCCGAGACCGCCTCTCCCCGGAAGAAGAGCATGCACCGGTCCGCAAAGGAGGCGGCGAATTCCACGTCGTGCGTCACGGTGACGATCGTCATCCCGTCCGCGCGCAGCTTCCCGAGCAGCGCGAGCAGCCGCTCCTTCATCCCGGCGTCGAGCCCCTTCGTCGGCTCGTCGAGAAGCAAAAGCCTCGGCTTCGCGGCCAGCACCTTTCCGAGCGCGACGAGCTGCTGCTCCCCGCCCGAGAGGTCGTAGGGATGGCGGTCCAGAAGCGGCGTGAGATCGAAGGGCAGCGACGCCGGATCGGCCCCCGCCTCCGCGAGCTCCTCCCGCACCGAATTGCAGAGGAACACCGTCTGCACGTCCTGCGGGAGCATCGCGAGGCACTCCCGGTACAGGCTCTGGTTGCGCCAGTCCTTCAGCTTCTTCCCGAAGACGCGGATCTGCCCGGCATAGGGTCGGAGGATCCCCGCGGCGGCGGAAAGCGCGGTCGTCTTGCCGGAGCCGTTGCCGCCGAGGATCGCAAAGCACTCGCCCGTCTTCGCCGAGAAGGTCAGCCCACGGAGCACGTCCGGCGCATTCCGGTCATAGCGGAACCACACGTCCGCAAAGGCGAGCGCGGGCGCGGCATCCTCTGCCGGCGTTTCCGGATCGGGCAGGGCGCGGATGCGGTTCGTGAAATGCGTTTCGAGGTACGTCCGGCCCGCGCGCACGTCGAGGGGACACACGCCGCCGCCTCCGATGCTCTGCCAGAGA
>JAFYBI010000210.1 GCA_017540285.1 Clostridia bacterium
CTCAACCCGCGTGCCGGGGCTGTATTTGCCACTGGACTTGAGGGTCTGCTTTTCCATGAGGGAATAGCGGTCCCCGCCCAGAAAGAATTCCACGTGCAGATGGGCGATCTCGCTGGCGTCGGCCTTTTTCCCCCTGCCGCGGTTGCCCAGATACCCGAGCACCGTACCGGGCGTCCGCGCCGTAAGCCGCCGGCCCTGGCGCAGCGGATGTGCTCGTCGACGTTGGCGGGCGTGCAGTCGGCGGTCCAGTAGGCCGAGGCGTTGATCGCGCTGCTTCTCCGGCTCTCGACCCCGCGGGGCAGATCGAAGTCCCGCTCGAGATCGTCGACCGCGTCGAGGAAGCCGTCGGCGGGCGCGCAGATCAGGGCAGCGGCGGCGCCTTTCAGCCGGATTTCCCGCACGGCGTCGGCGGTGAGGAGGCGGCGATCCCGGAACGGTTCGGAATCGATGCGCGGGTACGGATTCGCCGCAAGGACCGAGACGGCCGCCCCGTCGTCCCAGCTCACGTTGAGCCATGCGCCGAAGCGCTTGCGGTGGGGGACGGAGAGGGCGATCAGGCGGAATTCGGCGGCGGGCGGCGGCGTCATCGCGAGGCCGGGATAGGCGGAATCCGGGACGATCCAGCCCGCGAGCGTGAAGGCGAAATACCGCGGGGCGATCGTCACATCGACGACGGCCTTGTACGGCGCGAGCGAAAACCCGACAAGGAGACGCGCGCCGCGCGGGGTCTGCTCCATGCGGATGCGGTTCGCCGGATACGTCGTGCGCTTGTTCGGGTGGGCGAGCTTGATTTCGTTGTTGTAGGGGCGGTCCTGCGTGACGGAGAAGAACGGCACGGGCTCCGCGGGAGAGAGGCATTCCTCCCCCGTTTTGCGGAGCACGAGGCGTTCGGCGCATCCCGTTTCCGAGAGGACGAGGCGCGCGAGGTCGTTTTCGAGGATGATGGACATGGCGGTCTCCTTTCGATGTGTTACAGCAGGCGGGCGGGGAAGTCGTCGGGGAGCGCGTCTGCAAGGATCCGGACGAACGTCTCGAGCCCGGCGCGGTCCTCTTCGCCGAAGGTGTTTTTCTTCGGACTGTCGAGATCGAGCACGCCGACGATCCGGCCGTTTTTGCGGATCGGGACGACGATCTCGGATTCCGACGCGCTGTCGCAGGCGATGTGGCCGGGGAAGGCGTGTACGTCCGGGACGACGACGGATGCCTCCCGCGCGACGGCCGTTCCGCAGACGCCGCGTCCGACGGGGATCTCGATGCAGGCAGTCCTGCCCTGGAACGGTCCGAGGACGAGGAGATCCGGGCGCGCGGGAGAGAGCAGGTAGAATCCCGCCCAGTTGAGGTCCTCCAGCGATTCCCAGAGAAGGGCGGAGGCGTTCGCGAGGTTCGGGAGCGGGTGGGGAACGCCGTCGATCAGGGCGGCGAGGGTTTCGTGAAGGCGGGCATAGTCCGGCATGGCGGGCTCCTTTCGGGTGCGGAATCGTTGATATATTATTTATGAAAGGTATTTTCCGATCGCGGGGATCCGGCGCAGGGTGATCCCGACGGCGAAGGAGAGGATGGCGGCGAGCACGGCGACCGGCAGGATCGAGAACCACGAGGAGAAGAGCAGGGAGGAGAGCCCGATCCGGGAGAGGAGGCCGAGGATGAGAACATGAACGAGATACGCGCCGAAGGAGGCGTCGGAGAGGAGGCGCAAGAGGGGCGTGCCGCGCTTCACCTTGTTTTTCAGAAAGACGAAGAGCGCGGCGGCGGGGAAGACGGTGTTCGGCATGAGGAAGGGGTAGAAGCTCGTCATCTCGCGCTCGAATCTCACCGAGAGGATCAGGGCGGAGACCGGGGTGAAGAGGACGCCGAGGATGCCGAGGAGATAGAGCAGCCGCTCATTCTTCGGCGAGAGGCCCTTCGCGAGGAAATAGCCGAAGACGAAGATCCCGGCGTAGCCCATCGGGAGCCCGATGTTGATCTTGTCGATCACCGCGGCGCCGAGCGCGTGGAGGCGGGGAGAAAACGGCCAGACGAGCCCGAGCAGCATCGGGAGAAGCGACGCGAAGACAAAGGCGAGGAGGAGATAATACCGGCCCAGCGTCTCGTTCCGGGCGAGCGGGCGCAGGAGCGGGACGAGAAGATAGAGCCCGAGGATCGCCCAGCAGAACCAGAGGTGATAATGCCCCGCGATCCAGGTGTAAAGGAAGCTCTTCCAGCCGTCGGGGCGGGAGACGAGCGCGTAGACGAAGGACCAGAAGACGTAGGCCGTGCCGATCCGGAGCGCGTTTTTTCTGAGGATCTCGGAGAGCGGCTTGTCCGAGGAGAGGAAGAGCGCGCCGCTCAGGAGAAAGAACGCGGGGACCGACCAGCGCATGAGGCCGTCCCAGAAGATCATGCCCTGCCACGGGGAGGAATTGACCTCGACGGCATAGAGCTGGGAGGTGGCTGTGTGCAGCAGGATAACGGCGAAGGTCGCGAGCACCCGGAGAAGGTCGTACCCGGGGATTCGTCTGGATTTGGGAGGCATGGCGGTGTTCCTTTCCGTTGATTCTTCAGCAAAGGGCCGTCGATTGACAGCCCTTCTGTTGTTGGTTTTACTTCGTGCGGACCCAGGCGGATACGGTGTGTCCCGTTTCCTGGCCCGCGCTCGCGTAGTCGATCATCACGACGGGACCCTTCCCCCGGGAGATCACCGTGACCGCCTGCTTCGCCGGGACCTCGGAGAGCGCCGGATCGGCAGGGGCGGCGGGGAGGCAGGCGTCGAGCGGGACCGGGTCCTCCGCGTCGTTCGCGTTGTCGAGCGCAAAGACGACGGGACCGCGGCACACGGCGAGATAATTCGTCACGTCGGTCGGCGTGTCGGAGACGTCGCGCGGAGTGAGGAACGTGACGGGCATGTCGAAATGCAGCGTGAACGACGCGCCCGCGGTGACGGTGACGGCGGCGGATTTCGCAACGGCGAGGCGGACGCCGTTCAGCAAGATCCAGGCCTCCTTCGCCCAGCCGGGGACGCGGAAGACGATCTTCCTCTCGCCCTCGAAGCCGTCCGCGCGGACGTTCACCTCGCCGCTCTTCGGGTAGTCCGTCTCCATCGTGAGGACGAGATCCCCGGCGGTGACGGTGCCGCTGCGGTAAAGGTTGACGTAGAGCGTTCCCGCGCGGTCGCATCCGGCGGCGGCCAGCGTGTCGAGCGCGAAGCCGAGGGTCGAGATGCAGACGCAGCAGCCGTAATACGAATTATCGTCGATGTTCTTGCGCCCGCCGACCGTCTCGCAGCGGACGTCGCAGCGCAGCGGATTGTAGGAGTGGATCGGGATCGGCACGCCGCCGTTGTTCTCCGGATCGATGTGCCTCCGGAGGGCGGCGGACATGGCGTTGTACGCGGAGATCTCGAGCGCGTCGAGGAAGGAATCGTCGCCCGTCATGCGCCAGAGCTGCCAGAGGAACTTCATCCACGTCGCGGTGACGCAGGTCTCCTGCATGATGCCGCGGTGCGCCTCGTTGAACTGTTCGGCGACGGCGTGATCGAAGGATTCGTAGTCGCAGCCGAGGCAGCCGATGATCGTGGCTTCCTCGCGCAGGATGCGGCGTCCGAAGCGGATCACCGCCTCGCGGTACTTCTCGTTCCCCGTGACCTTCGCGAACTCGGCGAGCCCCTCGAAGCAGGAGATCATTTCATAGGCCTTCGTGACGGCGTACTCGTGGACCGGGATCCTGTCCTCATAGGCGAGCTCGAAGAGATTCTGGTGCAGCGTGCCGCCGAAGGAGATGATGTATTCGCAGAAATCGAAGTACCGCGGCTCGTGGGTGATGTTGTAGAGCATCACGAACGGTTCGAGGATCGAGCAGCTGTTGAGGCCGTCCCAATGGCTCGTGCAGGCGGCGAGGATGCGTTTGCCGTCCTCGGGGCGCCCGAGCTTCGAGAGCATGTAGTCCGCGTGGCGGCAGAGCGCGGTGACGATTTCATCCGCGAGGGCGTCGTCCCGGCAGAGATCGAGGAAATAGAGGAAGCCGAGCAGGATGTACTTGCGGCCCCAGAGGTCCCAGCCGGTGAATTCCGCGTCGGTGGAATAGGTGGAGAAGCGGCCGAGCGGGTCCTGCGCCGTGAGCATGTCGCGGACCGTCTCCTCGAGGACCGCGTAGAGCTCGTCGTCCGGCGAGGCGGAGCAGGCGGCCGTATAGCACGCGCCGCGCATCATCTTGCCCCAGTATTCGCACCGCCAGCCGAAGTCCCGGTCGTCCACGCCGGGATGCTTGAAGAGGTCGACGAATTTCTTCCAGAGGGAGGCGTCGAGCAGCTGGACCCGGCGCATTTCGGCGAGCTCGTCGGAGAGGTCGTCACGGAAATCGAAGGATCCGGCGGGAAGGGCGAAGCGGACGTCCGAGAAGAGGAAATGATCGCGCGCGCGGCGGATCGCTTCTTTATAAATAGGAACGTACGCGGGAGCCTCCGGCTGTTCGGGAACATCGGCGGGAAGTTCGGGGGCGTCGGCGGGAAGCTCGGGCGTGTCTGCGGGAATCTCCGGGACTTCCGCGGGCGGTTCGGGGGCGTCGGCGGGAAGTTCGGAAGCATCGGCGGAAAGCTCTTCCGGGGCTTCCGGCTCCGGCTCAGGGGCGGACGTTTCCCAGACGGGGGTCGTCGTGAGCACGATCTCGGCGGGCTTCGGTTCCGCGGGCTCCTTCTCCTCCGGGAGGACGAGGACGGGGGCTGCCGGGGCTTCTGCGGCGGGCTCCTCACGGATGGGCTCCGTCGGATAGGCCGGCGCTTCGGGGAAGACCGGTTCGGCGGCGGGTTTTTCGGGCTCGGTAAAGGCGGCGAACGGCGACGGCGCGGCAGCTTCGGCTTCGAGGGCCGCTTTTCTGCGCGCTTCCATCTCCCGGTGCTTGTTCAGGTCCGCGCCGCAGTTGATGCAGAAGCGCATGGTATCCTTGATTTCTTTGCCGCATTCCGGACAGAATCTCATGGGGAACCTCCTTATATATAATGAAGAATTGATACGGTCGGCGGACGGGATCAGCGGTGGAACAGCCGCTTCGATTCGTACACGGGCTCGCAGGTCAGGTTCAGCCCGAGCTTGCGCATGGTGTCGGCGTCGACCGAGGAAACGATGACGGTGCTGTGCGCTTCGCATCCGCGCAGCTCGGCGAGCTTTTCGTACGCGGCGGCGGCGTGCGGATCGGTCGCGGCGGAGATGGAGAGGGCGATCAGGATCTCGTTCACGTGCAGGCGCGGGTTGCGCGAGCCGAGCGTCCCGGTTTTGAGATGGCAGATCGGCTCGATGACGGAGGGGGAGATGAGATGGATCGAATCGTCGATCCCGGCGAGCGTTTTGAGGGCGTTGAGGATCGCGGCGGAGCAGGAGCCGAGCAGCTCGCTCGTCCGTCCGGTCACGACGGTGCCGTCGGGGAGTTCGATCGCGGCGGAGGGACCGTCGGTCTCGGCGGCCTTGCGGAGGGCGGGCGCGACGACGGGTCGGTCCTCGACGGAGATCTTCGCCCGGTTCATGATGAGCTCGGCCTTGTAGACCTCGTCGCTGCTGCAAAGACCCTTGCGGTGCTTGACGCAGCTTCCGTAGTACCGCCGGATGATCTCGGCGCGGGAGGCCTCGGAGACCGCTTCGTCGTCGGTGATGCAGAAGCCGACCATGTTGACGCCCATGTCCGTCGGGCTCTTGTACGGACATTCGCCGTAGATGCCCTCGAACAGACGCCGCAGAACGGGGAAGACCTCGACGTCGCGGTTGTAGTTGACGGTGGTCACGCCGTACGCTTCGAGGTGGAAGGGGTCGATCATGTTGACGTCCGCGAGGTCGACGGTCGCGGCTTCGTAGGCGAGGTTGACGGGGTGGATCAGGGGGAGATTCCAGACCGGGAAGGTCTCGAACTTCGCGTAGCCCGATTTCACGCCGCGCTTGTTGTCGTGATAGAGCTGGGAGAGGCAGGTCGCCATCTTGCCGCTGCCCGGTCCGGGGGCGGTGACGACGATGAGCTGGCGGGTGGTTTCGATGTATTCGTTCTTCCCGTAGCCCTCGTCGCTGACGACGTGCTTCACGTTGGTGGGATAGCCTTCGATCGGGAAGTGCTTGAAGACGCGCAGGCCGAGGTTGGTGAGGCGCATGATGAAGGCGTCCGCGGCGGCCTGTCCGGAGTAGTGCGTGACGACGACCGAGCCGACGTAGAGACCGCGGTCGCGGAAGGCATCGATGAGGCGGAGAGCGTCCATGTCGTAGGTGATGCCGAGGTCCGCGCGCATCTTGTTCTGTTCGATGGCGACTGCGGAGACGACGATGATGATCTCCGCCTTGTCACGGAGCTGGAGGAGCATGTTGATCTTGCTGTCCGGTTTGAAGCCGGGCAGGACGCGCGAGGCGTGGTAGTCGTCGAAGAGCTTGCCGCCGAATTCGAGGTAGAGCTTGCCGCCGAATTTGGAGAGACGGTCGCGGATGCGTTCGGTCTGGAGGGTCAGATACTTCTGGTTGTCAAATCCTTCTTTGAACATGTTGAACTCCCGTGATATACAAAATCAGATATATTATAATATATATCGGAGGAAAGTGCAAGAAGCTTCTGAAAAAAACGGGAAAAAACCGGGTGAAATCGGAGAGCGGAACGCCGGGGAATGAGCCGGTGCGCGTGCGGGCGAAAAAAACAGCAAAAAAACTTGAAGAAATTTCGCAAAAGGGGTTGACAAGGGAGCGGAGATGTGATAGAATAAACGAGCTGTCACGGAGGGGGAACCACCACAGACAGCGAATCGCTCATTGAAAATTGAACAACAACGAAAAGTACGAAAAGACTCCGAAA
>JAFYBI010000211.1 GCA_017540285.1 Clostridia bacterium
AATTCGACGCGCTCCCGACCTACGACGGCGAGCTGCTGATCCCCCACGGCTCCGGCGCGGTCACCTCCCACACCATCAACAAGAGATGGAACCGGAAGAACGAGCTGCTGGCCGACTCCGCCGAGAGAGCCTCCGTCATGGCGGCCTGGCTCGGCGCGTCCGAGTATCCCGAGGAGCGGCTCCTCTTCGCGTGGCAGACCTTCCTGTGGCATCAGTTCCACGACGATCTGCCCGGCACCTCTATCGCCTCCGCCTACGTCTTCACCTACAACGACTACGTCATCGCCCTGAACATGTTCGCGGCTGAGCTGACCCGGGCGGTCGGCGGCGTCGCAAAGTCCCTCGACACGAACGTCGAAGGAATCCCGGTTGTCGTCTACAACCCGACCTCCTATGCCCGCGACGACGTTGTGGTCGTCAAGCCCCTCATCTGCCCCGGCGTCACCGACAAGCCGTATGTCCGCGTCTTTGGTCCCTGCGGATGCGAATTCCCGGCTCAGTATGACCGCGAGACGAAGACCCTGAAATTCACGGCGAGAACGCCCGCCGTCACCTGCGCCGTGTTCGACGTGCGCTTCACGGACGAACCCTCCGCGCTCGCTCCCGCCGTCTGCGTCACCGCGAATACGCTTGAAAACGAGCGCTACCGCGTCACGATCGACGAAAACGGCGACATCGCGTCGATCTTCGACAAGGAAAACGAGACCGAACTCCTCTCCGCTCCCGCCGGTCTTGAAATCGGCCCCGATACCTCAACCAACTGGCCGTCCTGGGAGCTGGTGTGGACGGATTCCCTCGAAGAGCCCGTCCGCGTGAAGGACAACGTGAAGATCGAGATCGCGGAGAACGGCCCCGCCGTCTGCGCCCTGAAGATCACCCGGACCCACGGCGGTTCCACCTTCGAGCAGACCGTGCGCCTCACCGCCGGCGGACAGCGCGTGGACGTGGAATGCAAGGTGGACTGGTTCGAGAGAGCCTCCAACCTCCGCGCCGCCTTCCCGCTTGCCGTATCCAACCCGAAGGCCGCCTTCGACCTGGGCCTGGGCGCCATCGAGAGCGGCAACACCGATTCCTTCCCGTACTATCAGCACGTCGTGCACCAGTGGGCGGATCTGACGGCCGAGGACGGCTCTTACGGCGTGTCGATCATGAACGACTGCAAGTACGGCATGGACAAGCCGAACGACAACACCCTGCGCCTCACCCTCATCCACACGCCTCTGGCCCAGTTCTCCCCGGATTCCGGTCAGGACTGGCAGGATATGGGGCTCAACCTCTTCACCTACTCCATCATGGGCCACAAGGGCGAGCGGACCGGCGCGACCACGAAAGAGGCCGCCGAGCTGAACCAGCCGCAGACCGCGTTCTTCACCTCGAAGCATCCCGGCGCGGCGAAGAAGCTCACCTTCGTGAAGGTCTCCGACGACGCGGCGATCATCCGCGCGGTCAAGAAGGAAGAGAAGGGCAGCCGCATCATCGTCCGCGTGCAGAACTCGGTCGGCCATGAGCTGAAGGACGTCAAGCTGACCTTCGCCGGTAAGCTGACTTCCGTCACCGAGACCAACGGCTATGAGGACGAGATTGCGCCCGTGGCGTTCGACGGCGATTCCTTCACGGTCGATTTCGGCAAGTACGGCGTCCGCACCTTCGCGATCGAGCTCGAGAAGCCCGCGTGCACCGTTGCTCCCGTGAAGTACGAGACGATCGAACTCCCGTTCGATAAGAAGATCACCTCCGCGCAGGCCGATCCGGCATCCGGCGAGTTCGCGCAGGGCATCGCCGTTCCCGCGGAGCTCTGGGAAGAGACGATCGTCTCCTCCGGCGTCCCGTTCAAGATGGGCCCT
>JAFYBI010000212.1 GCA_017540285.1 Clostridia bacterium
GGACAGCAAATCAATGGGAGAAAGCTCCGCAGAGCTTTCTCTGACCTTTTTCTCTCCTGCATAAAGGAGATAACCAGCACGTCACCCGCAAGCGCAGCCGCGCAGACAGGATGAAAGGACCGAGTCCTTTCTCCGCGCGCACCTTCGACGCGCGCTCTTCTTCATCTTCTCCCCGACATGCGCCGGATGCGCTTCTCCCGCAGAGCCGCCTTGATGAAGACATACAGGATCGACAGCACTACGATCGCCGCGATCGTGCCCTTGAAAAACCGGCTGTGCGTGAACTCCGTCACACGGTCGAGGAAGTACAGGAATTCGCTGCGCGTCACGCTCGCCGTCGTCACGAGCGGCACCGCCCCGATGATCTCCCCCTCGTAGAAGACCGTCACCGACCCGGCCTCCTCCCCCGCTTCGATCGGCGCGCTCATCGCGTCGGAAATCGTGTTGTACGAATACTTCACCGTCTCCGCGAGGTCCGCCGCCGTCGGGAGGTAGACGTAGAGCGCCTCCTTCGGGACCAGCGTCACGAAATCGACCGTCGAGGACAGCCGGACCGGGAGCTCGCAGATCACCTGCGTTGCCGTCAGGACCGGGCGGTATCCGTAGGCGCCGAACGCCCAGTCGAACATGCGCTTGCCGTTGACGTAGCTGTAATAAAACCCTTCGTATTCCTCCGCGCCGAGAACGACGGCGAGATAGGTCAGGCCGCTCTCCTCGTCCTTCGCCACGGCGGCGAGGTTGTATCCGCCCTGCGCCGTCGCACCCGCGTTCAGGCCGACGACCGCGTCGTAAATATAGCCCGTGCTGTAATACTTCGAGATCATCGCGTTCCGGTTGAAGATCACGCGCTCCTCGGAAATGTTCGTCGCCGGCATCGTGTACTTCTGCTGGGACGTGATGTCGATGAAGCCCGGGATCGCGTAGCAGGCCTTCGCCACGTCCGCCACGTCCGCCGCCGTCGTCGTCATCTTCGGGTCGTGCATGCCCGTCACGTTGGTGTAGACCGAGCTCATGAGCCCGAGCTCGACCGCCTTTTCGTTCATGCGCTCCACGAAGGCGATCGTGGATCCCGCCGCCGCGTGGGCTAGGATGATCGCCGCGTCGTTCGCGGAATTGACCAGCATGCAGTTGAGCATCTCCTCCGCCGTGACGATCTCGCCCTCGTAGAAGTCGATGCTGTTGCCCGTCACCTCGGCGAGCATCGCGCCCGTCACGGTGATCTGTGCCGAGAGGTTGTCCCCGAAGGCGTCGAACGCCACGAGCGCGGTCATGAGCTTGACCGAGGAGCCGGGGAACGCGCGGTCCCGGGACTTGTATTCGTAGACGGTCTGATCGTTCTCGAAGTTATAGAGGACCGCCGCCGAGCAGCGCTCCACGTCGGGCTTCGAGTATTCGGCCGCCGCGGCGGAAACGGAGAAGGCGGGGACGAGCGCGAGGACGCACAAAAGACCCGCGGCGAGGCGGGTGAAAATCCGTGTTTTCGGTTTCGGGCAAAGGTTTTTCATGGTTATATACGGAAATTTCTGATAGAAATGGAAAAATCGAAAGGCGTTTTCTTCACGGGGTACGGATTGCCACGTCGAAGAGTTTCCGCTTGCGGAAATTCACTCCTCAGCAATGACACATCTTGTGAAAGGCAGGACGGATTCCGAGGCGGCGTCGCATGTGATACAGCAGCCGACTTTGCTGCAATAACCGGGAACAAGTCGCATAATAGGTGTCATTGCGAGGAGGGACCGTCCGGTCCCGACGTGGCAATCCGTTCTCCTTTATGGTCATAAGAAGAACGAAATGGATACGGGAGAACAAACGGCCTGCTCACACGGCGGAACCTCACAGCAGCAGCTCGTCCACGGTCCAGGGGGTATCCCATCCGGGAGCGAGCCCCTCCATGCGGGAGATCGGGAGGCGGGCGGCTTCCGTGTCCGCGGCGATGGCGGCTTTCAATGCGTCGAGGGAGTCGAATTTCCTCTCCGGACGCAGGAATTCCCCGAGCCAGACGACGAGGTGCGGCACGCCTTCGAGCGCGCGGAGGGTGCCGGGCGCGTCGGCGCGGAGGATGTGGGTCTCGAGCGTCACGTCGTCCCCGTCCTTGTTGACCGTGGGACGCGAGCCGAGGTTCGAGACGGAGGGGGTCAGGCAGAGGCTGCCGCCGTCCTCCGCGGAGAGGAGGGAGAGGGAGGCGTAGACGCCGCGGGGCGGGGTGAGCTTTCCGGCGGGGAGGCGCTGGTTGAGCGTCGGCCGGCCGATGGTGCGCCCGATCCGATGTCCCGGGCAGACGGCGGCTTTGACGGGGTACGGATGGCCCATGAGGCGCGCGGCCTCGTCCATTTGACCGTCCGCAATGAGGGCGCGGATGCGGGTGGAGGAGATCGCTTCCTCCCCGTCCATGACGGGCGGGCAGACGACGGCGCGGATCCCGGCCTCCTCCGCGAGCCGGACAAGGTCGTCGGGGTGGCACGCCGCGCCGCGTCCGAAGGTGAAGTTGAAGCCGCAGACGAGCGCGGAAGGCCGCAGGCGCTTTTGCAGGATTTCTCGGAAAAACGCCTCGCCGGAGAGGTCCCGGATCGCTTCGAAGTCCTCGAAGACCGCGGCGGACGCGCCGAAGAGGCGGAAAAAGGACCGTTTTTCGTCCTCGGTCGTGAGGCACGCGCGGTGCATGCCCGAGAGGGACCACACGACGACGGGCAGCGGTTCCGGAGCCTGCCGGGCGGCGGAGAGGGCGGCGTCGAAGAGGGAGCGGTGTCCGCGGTGGACGCCGTCGAAGCTGCCGAGGATCAGAACGCCGCCCGCGGGCAGCTCGTCGGGGGAAATCTCCCGCCCCGGCGAAAACCGCGCGGGATCGAACGCTCCGTTCGGATTCGAAAAGGTATAGCAGCGCATATCAGTAAATCTTCAGGGCGAACACCGGGCAGACCCTGGTGCAGTAGCCGCAGCGGACGCATTTTTCGTCGTCCGGGCAGGCGCGGAACCTCGGCGCGCGGGTCTCGATCCCGGCTTCCCGGGCAAAATCCGCGGCGAAATCCCCCGCCGGCGCGTCTTCTTCGGTCACGGGCACGAGCGTGAGCGCGCCGGATGCGCAGCGGTCGACGCACGCGCCGCATCCCTCGCAGTACTCCTCGACGTGGAGGGTGCGGCGGATGCGCGAGAGGGAGTCCCGGTCCTCTTCGGTGAACGATCCGGTCTCGAGAAAGCGGATGTTGGCGTCGACCTCGGCCCTCGACTGCATCCCGATCACTGCGGAATCGATGAAATCCGCGTCGAGGACGAAGCGGAGCGCCTCTTCGGCGCAGTCTGCGAGATGGCCGCCGCCGAGGGCCTTCATCCCGTAGATCCCGACGCCGAGGGCATGCAGGTCTCTGAGCGCCGCCGCCATGTCGTCCGCCGAGCCGTCCGCGATGCCGATCCCCGCCCGGTTGAAGAGCGGGTGGCAGAGGTCGACCGTCAGGCCTTCTTCGGCGAGCCGGATCAGGCCGCGGACCAGCGCGACGTGATGCGTGGACGCGCCGACGGCCCGGATGACGCCCCGTTCGCGGTATTCGAGGAGGGTATCGAGGGCCTCCCGGTGGCCGCGGAGCGTATCGTAGCTCTCCTGCTCGTGGAGGAGGAAGCAGTCGATCGTGTCGCGTCCGAGGGCCTCGCGCGCCTCTTCGATTGCCTGAACGGCCAGCTCGCGGTTCCAGGCGTAGGTCTTGGTCGCGATCACGACCGAATCGGGGTCGCGGCAGAGTGCGAGCGCGCGGCGGATCAGGGGATAGTTCTCGTAATACTGGGCGGTGTCGACGAAATTGATCCCCGCGTCAAAGGCGTAGGCGAGCACGTCGGCGGCCTCCTCCGGGGGAAGCGCGCGCTGCATCGCCGAGACGGTGAGCGAGCCGATCCCGAGGCGGGAGACGGGGGGCAGCCGCGGGGAGAGAATGGTTTTCGGGAGCATCCGGTCAGATTCCGAGGTATTCCTTCAGAAGCGCGGCCATGAGCTCGTCGCGGTCGATGCGGCGGATGAGCCCGCGGGCGTTCTTGTAGTTGGTGATATAGGTCGGGTCTTCGGTGAGGACGTAGCCGACGAGCTGGTTGATGGGGTTGTATCCCTTTTCGCTGAGGGCGTCGTACACGGTGCGGAGCAGGGCTTTGCGTTCGCGGTCGCGCTCCTCTTCCTTGATCGAAAAGGTGATGGTCTTGCTCATTTCGTCTTTCATGGGCACCTCCGTCCGCCGGCGGGAATTGAGCGTATCCGGTGTGCGGCGTGAGTGCCGCCCGGTGAGCCGGCGAATGAATAAAACTTCACTTTATATTATAACAGGGCGCGAGACAAAAAGCAAGCGGAAAATGAAAGTTTAAGCAAACTTTCATTTTCCGGCCCGGGCGGTGCCCGGAGACAAGAAGAGCGCGCGTCGAAGGTGCGCGCGGAGAAAGGACTTTGCCCTTTCATCCTTCTTGCGCGCTGACGCTTGCGGATTGTATATCGGCTGAGCCGATCGGTCTTTTCGCCTGCGCGGCTGGCGGACAAGAGGACCGGCCGCGGCCCTCTTGTCAATCACCCCGGCCAGAGGCGCCGTTCCTCGCCTCTGGACTCCAGCCCTCAACGTGCGTACCGTGAGAAAACTGCACCGTAGCTCAATGTGGTGCTTGCCTGA
>JAFYBI010000213.1 GCA_017540285.1 Clostridia bacterium
CCCGATGCTGCCGATGCTGTAGTTGTACGCGTAGGCGAAATCGGTCATGGACGTCGCGTGGATCAAATCGATCATCTGCGCCGACACCGTGTCGCGGGAATATTTCGTCTTGAGCGCCGTGTCGTAGTACGCCGGGATCACCGTCCGGTAGTTCTCCGCGCACATCGCCTCGATCACCGCGCCGATCTCGTCGCCGTGCAGGCAGGTGACCGGGATGCAGAAGATCGACGAGGTGTCCTGCACGAGGGAGATGTAGTTTTCCTGCGCCTCGTTCAGCTTCGGATAGGGGATGATGCCGTATCCGCTTTCCATGTCGCGCAGCGATTCGCAGGTCTTCAGCCAGAGCGGCAGGAAGAGGATCTCGTCCGCGGCGAAGAGGTTCGAGACGACTGGGCTGTTGAAGGCCTGGTTGTCGTCGTAGGACTTGTTCATGCCCTCGTTGTTCCAGTAGAGCTCGTTCAGGCGGTCGAGGACGTCGTAGTTGCGCTCGTCCTCCACGATCAGCTCGGGCAGACCGTCCGCGTCCCGTCCGACGACCTTGAGGCCGAGACCGTAGGCGAAGAGCTCCGTGTTGGCGACCGTCGTCGCGGAGATGCCCCACTGGTCGCCCTTGTCCTTCTTGCCGTTGCCGTTGAGGTCCCGGTATCCCTTCTCGGAGAGGTCGTAAAGCTTGTCGAGCGTCCATACGCCCTCGATCACGTCGCCGTAGAGGGAGTCGTATTCGCCGAAGAGGTCGGTGTAGACCTTCTGGTTGAAGAACACGGCCGCCGTCACCTTCAGCGAGTTCAGGGCGATGTCCCCCATCAGGAAGAAGCGCTTGTCGTTTCCGATCTGGAGGATGTCCATGTAGTCCGTGTTCCACCACGGCATGTCATAGTCGATGTATTTCGCGCCGCTCACGTCCAGGATGAGGTGGGACAGGCAGAGCGGAAGGGTGGAATACTGCGCCCAGGACAGGATGGCATAGTCGTCCGCGCCTCCGGTGATGGCGCTGCGCGCTTCGCTCGGGAATTCCTGCGCGGTGCCGGAGCCCGACGCGCGGTACTGGAATTCGATGTTCAGCCGCTCGCTCACGGAGACGTTGCGGTTGTAGATCGCGTCGTCCACGACTTCGCCGGTCAGGTCCTCGACGTAGATCTCCTGTTCGTCAACGCCGCCCCGGTAGAGGATCGGCACGCTCAGCCCGCCGAAATCGAGATCGGAGGGCAGGTTGTCGGGCGTGTTCTCCCGGCTCATCTCGGTTTCCGCATCTTCGTCGGGAGCCGCGATCTCCCCGTCGGCGGACGAGACTGCGCCGGAGACGTCTTCCGTCTCCCCGGCGCTCTCGGCGCATCCGGCGATCATGGGCAGCAGCATCACCGCTGCCAGGGAAAGGGATAAGAATTTCGTTTTCATCATATTGACCCGCTTTCTGCTGCTGCATTCGGATTCACGGACGGATCCCGCCCGCCGGCTGACCGGAAACGGGGGATCCGAGTCTATTATACTCCCTCTGCCGGACGGTGTCAAGGGGGTTGGGAAACAGGACGGCGCCGGGGAGGAACCTTCCCGCGGGATTTTTTGCGAAAAGCCGTCCCCGTCCGCGGAAATACCGCTTGCAACCGCCTCTCCGACGTGCTATAATAGGATCGGACGGTGAAAACCAAATGCGGGGAACCGCAGAAAGAGGAGGCATGGTATGAGCGGCAAGATCTGGAGCGTGCTGCTGCATCTCGGCGGCAACATGTGGAACGAAGAGGGAAACATCCGGGGACGGGAATCCTGTCCGGACGCGGTGGCGTCGCAGAAGCTGCGCTTTTCCCGCCCGGTGTGGGACCGGTATCTGAAACGCCTCGCCGGGATGGGGGTCAACATGATCGTGCTCGACATCGGAGAGGGGCTGCGGTACGAATCGCATCCCGAGCTCGCCGTGGAGGGATCGTGGAGCCGGGAGGACCTCGTCCGGGAGCTCGGCGCGATGCGGGCGATGGGATTCGAGGTGATCCCGAAGCTGAATTTCTCGGCGTGCCACGACGTGTGGCTCCGGGATTACGCGCGGATGCTCTCGACGCCGGTCTATTACGAAGTCGTCTCGGACCTGATCCGCGAGGTGTCGGAGATCTTCCGCCCGCGCTTCTTCCATCTCGGCATGGATGAGGAGACCGCCGGGCATCAGCGGGATTACGACTACTGCGTCATCCGCCAGCACGATCTCTGGTGGCACGATTTCTACTACATGACCTCGTGCGTGGAGCGGGAAGGCGCCCGGGCGTGGATCTGGTCGGACTACATCTGGGGCCATCGGGACGAATTCCTCGCGAAGATGCCGAAATCCGTCGTCCAGAGCAACTGGTACTACAACCGGGAATTCGCGGAGCCCGATCTGACCCCCGCGCTCTCGAACATGCTCACCGCGTTCGACGCGCTGGACCGCGCCGGATTCGATCAGGTCCCGACGGGGAGCAACTGGGCGTACCGCGAGAACATGGAGAGCCTCACCGCCTACTGCATGGAGCATGTGTCGGACGAGCATCTGCTCGGCTTCATGCAGACGCCGTGGGTCTTGACCCTCGAAGCGAACGAAGACCACATGAACGAGGCCGCCGACGCCTTCGCCGACGCCAAACGCAGATATGAAGCCGGACGGACCGGATGCGAGAAAGGAGATGCGCAATGAAAGAGGAAAAACTCGCCGTCCTCGGCGGTGAACCCGTCATCCCCGCGGGATCGATCCCGGCGGAGACCGCCGACAGACTCTTCCGCAAGATGATCCTGACGGACGAGGCAAAAGCCGCCGCGATGCAGGTGATCGAGGCCGGTTCGTTCTCGTTCACGGACATCACGGAGAAATTCCAGGAAGAATTCGCCGCCTGGCAGGGCACGAAGTATGCGATCGCCTACTGCAACGGCACTATGTCCCTCACCGCCGCCATGTTCGCCATCGGACTCGGCGAGGGAGACGAGATCATCTGCCCGACGAAGACCTACTGGGGGAGCGTTTCACAGGCGCTGAACTTCGGCGCGTCCGCCGTGTTCTGCAACATCAACGACATGCTGTCGATGGATCCCGGCGATCTCGAACGCTGCATCACCCCGCGCACGAAGGCGATCATGGTCGTGCATTATCTCGCCTATCCGTGCGACATGGATCCGATCATGGAGATCGCGCGGCGGCACGGGCTGAAGGTGATCGAGGACGTCTCGCACGCGCAGGGCGGCCTCTACAAGGGAAAGAAGCTCGGCACGTTCGGCGACGTCGCGGCGATGTCGCTCATGAGCACCAAATCCCTCGCGTGCGGCGAGCTCGGCGTCCTGGTCACGGACAGCCGCGAGATCTACGAGCGCGCCATGGCGTTCGGGCACTACGAGCGGAACAACGCAAACTACATCACGGAATGCGACGATCTCAAGCCGTACTTCCACATCGCGCTCGGCGGCGTGAAGGGCCGGGCGAATCAGGTCTGCACCGCCATCGCGCGGGATCAGCTCAAGCACTACGACGAGCGGTGCCGCGAGATCCGACGGGCGATGAACTACTTCTGGGATCAGCTCGAAGGGCTGCCGGGCATCCGTCCGATCCGCGTGGACGAATCGACCGGATCGAACATGGCGGGCTTCTACGAGCCGCACGGCGCTTACTACCCCGACGAGCTGCACGGGCTGTCCGTGAAGCGGTTCGCCGAGGCGGTGCGCGCGGAAAACGGCGGTCACTGCTATGAAGGCGCGAACTTCTGCCTCCACACGCACCCCCTGTTCAAAACCTTCGATCTCACCCACTGCGGGACGCCATCGCGCATCCGGTACAACGACCGCGACGTGCGGGAGGACGACCGCCTGTGCGACCCGTCCCTCGAAAAATACTGCTTCTCCGTCCCGCGGTTCAATTATCTGGACAAGGACGTCATCGACCGCTACGCCGCGGGCTACCGGAAGGTGATCGAAAATCACCGGCAGCTGCTCGAGAGCGACGCGAAGGAAGCGCAGGGCGGCCGCTGGTACGGCTCGGAGAACCAGTGACGGGGAAAACGGAGGCATGACATGAAGCTGCTGCCGAAAATCGACATTCATGTGCACGCGGTCCCGGAGCGGATGATCTGCCGGGGGACGGGCGACGGTTATCCGACGCCGGAGGAGGTGCGCGCGATCTACGACGCCTACGGGATCGAGCGCGGCGTGCTTCTGCCGGACGGCTGCTATCCCGAGGGCTCCTCCGACATCTGCTCCCCGCGCGAGGCGAAAACCCTCGTCCGGGATCACCCCGGCACCTTCGGCTGGTGGTTCGCGCCGCTCGCCTCTTCCGCCGGGAACAATTCGCCCGACACCGACCTGTCCGCCATCCTGAAGCAGTACCGGGCGGCGGGGGCGAAGGGCGTCGGGGAGATCAGCGAGAACCGCCCCTTCGACGATCCGATGATGCTGAACCTCTTCCGGCACTGCGAAGCCTGCGGGATGCCGGTGCTCTTCCACATCGGACGGCTCGGCGGGGACTACGGGATCGTCGACGATCTCGGCCTGCCGCGGCTCGAAAAGGTCCTCGGCATGTTCCCGAAGCTGAGATTCCTCGGGCATTCCCAGAAGTTCTGGGCGGAGATCGGCGAAACGGACGAGGAATCCCGGAACGGCTATCCGAAGGGGAAGGTCACGCCCGGGCGGATCCCGGCGCTCATGCGCAAGTACGGGAATCTCTGCGGCGATCTGTCGGCGGGATCCGGCTACAACGCGATCACGAGAGACCCGGACTTCGGCTGGGCGTTCCTCGAGGAGTTCGCCGACCGGCTCTATTTCGGCACGGACATCTGCTCCCCCCGGAACATGCACAGCGACATGATGAAGCTCGCGGGCTTCCTCGACGACGCCGTGACGCGCGGGAAGATCTCCTGGGGCGCATACGAAAAGATCTGCCGCGGCAACGCGCTCGATCTTCTCGAAGGGTAAGCCGACTTCATCGCACAAAACCATGCCGCCGCGATATCGGCGGGAAAATAAAACGCAGCCGCCCGGTTTCGACGCCGGGCGGCGTTTTGATTCCCCGATCCGCCGTCAGATCATCAGATCGTCGTGGCTGCGGATCTCCCGTATGATCCGGCGGACGGTGCGGGGGCCGGTGCGCTCCGCGTCGGGGCGGCGTGCCATCGCGTCGTCGGCGTAGTCCGTGCGGTTGAACTCCACGGAAATCTCCATCGGGAAGAGCACCCGGAAGGGCGGGACCGATCCGGCGAGCTTCACGGCGCGGGCGGCGGATTCCCGGATCAGGCGTTCCGCCTCCTCCTCCGGGAGGCACGCCGCGCGGTTCCGGCCGACAGCCGTTTTGACCGATGCGGTCTCGATGTTCCCGAAGAGCGCGCGGACCTCCGCGCACGCCGCGAAATCCCCGGACGCCATCACGAAGGGAACGCCGAAGGCGCCGGCGAACACCGCAAGCTGACCGGTCTCCCCGTACCGCCTGCCGTTGATCCGGTAGTCGTGCCAGGAAACGGAGCTCTGCGTGTGATCCAGAAAGGCGTTCTGCGTCCCCGCCATGGCGTGCGCGCCGATCTCGAAGCAGGCGTCGGATTCCCGGATCGCGTCCATGGGGGCGATCTCGGCGCGCGGATCGAGCATATCGATGAGGAAATTGCGGCCGCCGCCGTGACCGTCGAGGACGAACACCCGGTCCGCGCCTCCGTCGAACGCGCCGGCCACTGCCGCGTTGGTGTCGGCCATCAGCCTTTCCCGTGCGTACCGCTCCCCCGACGCCACCATGTCGAGCGAGGAGACCCCGGAGATCCCTTCGAGGTCGGTTTCAATGAAAATCGTCATGTCGTCCTCCTCCGGCCGGGGCCGGTTTTTGTGTTTCGGCAGTTCTGCCGTCCCTATCATATCACGCAAAGCGGGACGTGTCAAGCGGGCGGGGAAAAACCGTTTCGGCTTCTCCGCCGGCGGGACGGCAGAATTCTCTTGACACCGCCGCGCGGATGATGTATAATGAAGCCAACGGAATCATCATCAATGAAAGGACAACCCGCATGGACTTCAATGACCTCAAAACCATCATCATGGATGCCGGGATCAATCTTCTGCTCGGCATCATCATCCTCGTCGTCGGACTCTTCCTGACCCACTGGATCGTCAAGCTCATCTCCCAGAGCAAGACGTTCACCAAACTCGACCCTTCCCTTCAGAGCTTCTTCCGCAACCTGATCAAGATCCTTCTCATCGTGGTCGTCGTCCTGACTGCGGCAAGCGTTCTCGGCGTACCGCTGACCTCCGTTATCACGATCTTCGCTTCGGCGGGCGTTGCGATCAGCCTTGGCATGCAGGGCGCGCTCGGGAATCTCGTGGGCGGCGTGACGCTCCTGATCCTGCAGCCGATCAAGGCCGGTGAGTACGTGAAGATCGGCGAGCATACCGGCATCGTCAAGAATATCGGCGCGTTCTACACGGAAATCAGAACGCTGGACAACTCCCTCATCAGCCTTCCGAACAGCAACCTGACAAACACGGCGATCGTCAACTATTCGCGCGAAGGGACATCCCGTATCGAAGCGGCTTTCACCGTGAGCTACAACAGCGACATGGACAAGGTGCGTGAGACGCTTCTGGAAATGGCGAGAAAGGGCGAATACGTTCTTGAAGCTCCGTCCCCGTGGGTGCTGGTTTCCAAGTGCACGGAGACAGGCATGGTCTTCCTCGTCAGAGCGTGGGCGAAGGCGGAAAACTGGGGAAGAGTGTATTATTATCTGGTGGAAGAAGGGAAGCGAGCGCTGGATGCAGCGGGAATCGTGATCCCCGTTCAGCAGATGGACGTCCATATCAAGCAGGACTGATTACATCATGTTTTTTCGGACTGCACCGACGGGAAACGCATTCCTTCCGGTGCAGTCCGGTCATTCTCGCGAAGCCGAGAGAATTTTTGAAGGTCGAGAGGAGTCCACGACCATGTCTGAGCGCATTTTCACCCCCGTGACCGTCGGGTCCCTGACCCTGC
>JAFYBI010000214.1 GCA_017540285.1 Clostridia bacterium
ACTCGCCGTCTTTTACCGGTTCGAGCGTGACCGGATCGACTATCTCGAGATAGATGAAATCGTCCCAGTAGTGCATGCCGCAGTCATAGTCGCAGGATATGCCGATGCCGGGGCCGTAGATCTCGGTCAGACCGTAGATGTCGTAGAGCTCGATGCCGAGGGTCTCCCGGATGCGCGTCCGCATCTTCTCGCCCCAGCGCTCGGAGCCGATGACGCCCTTTTTCAGCTTGATGTTCTGGCGGATGCCGCGCTTTTCGATCTCCTCCGCGAGGAGCAGCGCATAGGACGAGGTCGCGCAGAGCACGGTCGAGCCGAGGTCCTGCATCATCTGCAGCTGTTTTTCCGTGTTGCCGGGGCCCATCGGGATCGCCATCGAGCCGAGGAGCTCGCAGCCCGCCTGGAAGCCGATGCCCGCGGTCCAGAGGCCATAGCCGGGCGTGATATGGATGCGGTCCTTCTTGGTGATCCCCGCGAATTCATAGCACCGCGCGAACATCTTCGCCCAGTCCTCGACGTCCTTCTTCGTGTAGGGGATGATGACCGGAACGCCCGTCGTGCCGGAAGAGGAGTGGATGCGGACGATCTCCTCCTCGGGAACGGCGGAGAGTCCGAGAGGATACGCGTTGCGCAGATCCTGCTTCTGAGAGAAGGGAAGCGCCTCGAAGTCTTCCGCCGTCGCGACGCCGTCGATGCCCGCGTCCTTCAGCATTCTGCCGTAGAAATTGTCCGCCGCGATCAGTCTCTTGATCTGCCGGTCGACCTGTTTCAGTTGTTCGTCGTTGATTCTCATGATCCGAATCCTCCCGTCATTCCTTCGCGCGCGTACGCGAGGGCTTTTTTGTTGATTTCATGGAGCTTCGCGGGGAGCACGGCTTCCACCGCATCCGCGAGCTGTTCCGCGTCAAACCCGAGCGCGCCGGTTTCGGCTGCGATCCCGAGCAGGAGCACGTTGAGTACCTTGTCGTTTCCGATCTCGGAGAGGGCGCGGTCCGCGTCGACCGTCACCACCCGCCCGGCATGCGCTTCGAGATACGCGAGCATTTCGCCGGGATCGTAGGGGGCGCCGCCGATCATCGCGCTGACCGGCTGGATGGGCCGCGTGCTCGTCACGACCGTGCCGCCCGCTTTCAGATACGGCAGCATCCGTACGGCCTCCGCCGGCTCGAAGCCGAGTATGAGGTCCGCGCCGCCGGGACCGATGAGGGGGGAATGAATCCCGCCGCCCACCCGGAGATGGCTGAACACCGATCCGCCGCGCTGTGCCATGCCGATGGTCTCCGCCGTCTTCACGGGGAGTCCCGCGCGCATGGCGGCAGCCGCCACGAGCTTCGACGCGAGGATCGTCCCCTGACCGCCGACGCCCGCGAGTACGATGCTGCGCTGTCCGAAGGCTTCGGGATCGATGGCCCGGCCTGCTGTCACGACCGCGGGCGAGGATTTCTTCGCCGAAGCGGAGCCCTCCTCCTGCTTCGCGGGAGCCGGGACAGAACCGCCGCCGATCGCGCCGACCGGGCAGATCTGTTCGCAGAGCGTGCAGCCGGTGCAGAGCGTCGCGTCGATCTCCGCCTTGCCGTCGCGGAAGAGAAGCGCGGGACAGCCGAGCTCACGGATGCATTTCCGGCATCTGACGCATGTTTCCGCGTCGACCTTCGCGTGCACGCCCTTCGGTTTCCACTTCACGACGCACGGCGAGCGGAAGATGATCGCCTTGAGCCCGGGCTCGTCCGCGACGCGGCGCACCGTTTCGACGGCTTTCGGATGATCGAGCGGATCGACCGTCTCGACCGTTTTCACGCCGATGCCCCGCAGGATCGATTCGATATCCGCGGGATCGACCGCCTCGCCCATCACCGTGCGGCCCGTGCCGGGGTGGGGCTGGTGGCCGGTCATCGCCGTCGTGGAGTTGTCGAGGATCACGAGCGTCATATCGGCCCGGTTGTAGAACCCGTTGAGCGCGCCGGTGATGCC
>JAFYBI010000215.1 GCA_017540285.1 Clostridia bacterium
ATGATTCTCCCAATCGTTTGCCAGACTCGCCACCGTTTCGTCTTCGGCCGGACGGTAGGGCTCCCGGAATCCGTCCGCGTTCTTCTTCCACTTTTTGAGGTCGAGCACATAGTTGCCGATCTTGCTGACGGACAGCACGAAGCCGAAGAGGATCATGATGATGCCCGCGGCGAGGGTAAGTCCCGCGTCAAAGGGCACTTTTTGATACATCGCGGTGAGGAAGACGCCCAGGGCGAACAGGGCGAGGCTGGCGATCATCTTGACCGGGCTGGGCTTTGGCTTTTTCGCCTCGGCCTCCTCCTGCGCGTCCCATCTTGCCTTGTCGCAGGCTTCGCAGAAGCCCAGCACGACGGGCGTAAGGTTATCGTAGTGCGTGTACACAGGCGTTTTGGTGACCCATCTCCCGCCTTCATAGCTCTCGGTCGACTGGCCCTGAGAATAGGAAATCTCCGCCCGGAGCAGGGACACCGGCCGCAGCGCCGCGCCGCACACGGGGCAGGTGCCGGGAGTATCGTAGACGCGGTCATGAAGTTTTTTCATGTTTGTCATCTCCTTTTCTGTCCGGCGGCAGATGCCCCGCTGCCGTTTTTTCCTCTCACGCGAGGCGCACCCGGATCACGTTCCAGCTTCTCCGGCCGAGCGTCGCCCGGAGCGTGCCGCCTTCGACACGGGCGTCGCCGTTCGCATGGGGGATGACGTTGTCGGGCTTCTCCGCCGTGTTGACCGCCTTGAGGTCCGCGTTCGTCATGGTGATGTGCTCGATGACCGCGGCTTCGCCGTCCGGTGCGGCGAATGCCTCGAGATCGCAGGTGAAGTCCATGTCCTCCTCGAGCGAGCGGTTGACGGCGAAGAGGTCGATCTCCGCCCGGTCTTCGTGATACACCGCGCAGGTTTCGAGGTACGGCACGTCCTTCGCGTTCTTCGCGTCGTAGGTCGGGCTGACGGCGCGTCCGTCGAGGACCGTGCCCCGGCCCCACGCGGAGCAGTGCATGAACGGGTAGAAGATCGTCTGCGCCCACGCGCGTCCGCCGTCCTCCGCGTTCTCCGTCATGATCGGCGCGATGACGTTCACGAGCTGGGCGAGGCAGGCCATTTTGACGCGGTCGCAGTGCTTCATGAGCGTCATGAGCAGCGTGCCGACGACGAGGGCGTCCTCCATTGTGTACACATCCTCGAGCTGATGCGGCGCGACGGACCACTTCTCGAAGGGCGCGCCGTGGCTGTGCAACCCGACGTTCCACTCGTCGAAGGAGAGGTACATCGTCTTTTTCGACCGCTTGACGTGCTTGACGTAGTCCGCGATGGCGCAGACGGTTTTGATGAAGCGGTCCATGTCCAGGGAGGAGGCGAGGAAGGACGGGGTGTCGTTCGCCGCGTTGCCGTAGTATGAATGCAGGGAGATGTAGTCGACGTAGTCGTAGGTGTGCTTCAGGACCTCGGCTTCCCAGTCGCCGCACATGCCGCTCCCGGACGAGCCGCAGACGACGAGCTCGATCGAGGGATCGGTCCAGCGCATGAGCTTGGCGGCTTCGCAGGCGATGCGGCCGTATTCCGTCGCGGTCTTCGCGCCCATCTGCCACGAGCCGTCCATTTCGTTGCCGAGGCACCAGACCTTGATGCCGAAGGGCTCCTCGAAGCCGTTCGCGCGCCGCAGGTCGGAATAGTGGGTGCCGCCCTTGAAGTTGCAGTATTCGACGAGGTTGCGGGCTTCCTCGGGGCCGCGGGTGCCGAGGTTGACCGCCATCATGACGGAGGTGTCGGCCTTTTTGGCCCACGCCTGGAATTCGTCGACGCCGACCTCGTTGGTCTCGGTGACGCCCCAGGCGAGCTCGGGACGGCGGGGCCGCTGAGCCTTCGGGCCGGTGCCGTCTTCCCAGCGATAGCCGGAGACGAAGTTGCCGCCGGGATAGCGCACGATCGGCACGCCGAGCTTTTTCACGAGGTCGATGACGTCGCGGCGGAAGCCGTCCCCGTCTGCCGTGGGGTGTCCGGGCTCGTAGATGCCGTGGTAGACGGCGCGGCCGAGGTGTTCGATGAAGGAGCCGAAGAGGCGGGGATCGACCTCGCCGACGGCATAGGCGGGATGGAGGATGAGGGAGGAATGCATGAGCGGACTCCTTTATGTTTTTTTATTTTTCTTTGTCCTTATTGTAACCGATTCCCGTTGAAAAAGCAAGGGGAATTTCGAACATCTTGGTGTTCTTTGCCGTTCATTTTGCCTGCGCGGCTGCGCCGGGCGGTGCCCGGTGACACACGGCGGGCTCACTGCGCAAGCCCGCTGGCGCATCTTTCGCTTGCGCGCTGACGCTTGCGGATTGTATATCGGCTGAGCCGATCGTTCTTTTCGCCTGCGCGGCTGGCGGACAAGAGGACCCTCGGGTCGGGCCCTCTTGTCAATCACCCGGCCCCAGAGGCGCCGTTCCTCGCCTCTGGACTCCACCCCTGCCTCGGGTTCAACCTCCCTTTTTGATGGGAAGCGTTGTTCAATGAGGCATAAGGCGGTGTCATAGCGGGATTACAGGGGAATTCACCCATATAGTCAGCTTGAAACACAAGCAATACGCTCTCTGTCAGATATGCAGCGGCACGTGTCAGACCTTTCAGCTTCGCCGAGGCAAGGGGTGCAGCGGAAAAGTGTTAGACTTGGACCAAACGGCTCGCTGTGCACCCATTGCCACGACGGAGTCGTAAGACCGGACACGGAAAGCTACACAACATGGCGTGAGCGAGCTATTTTGATTCAGAGCCACTCAACATGGTGATGGCCCCTTGTAATCAAGAATGGAAGAGGCGTTATGCTTTATTGAACAACGCTTCAGAGTGAGAAGGGAGGTTAGACCTGATGAAGGGTGGATTCCCAAGGCGGGAACGGCCTTGGGCGGCGGTGATCCCCAAGAGGCTGGCCGCTGAAGCCTCTTGGGTGCGCCGCAAGGCAATTTTCAATGGGAGAAAGTCCCGCAGGACTTTCTCTGACCTTTCCCTCTCCTGCATAAAGGAGATAACCAGCATGTCATCCGCAAGCGCAGCCGCGCAGACTGCATATCCGTGTTTTGCCCCCAGGGGCCCCCTGCGGCAAAACACAACAGCCGCCGCGTTTGCGTCCGCGACGGCTGTCTGCAGCCTCCTTCCGAAGACCGTGTTTTCTCTTTTATTTCGCATAGTCGACCGCGCGGCTCTCCCGGATCATGTGCACCTTGATCTGCCCGGGGTATTCGAGCTCGTTCTCGATCTTCTTCACGATCTCTCTCGCGATGATCGTCATCTGATCGTCGTCGACCATGTCCGGCTTCACCATGATGCGGATCTCGCGGCCTGCCTGGATGGCGTAGGATTTGTCCACGCCTTCGAAGCCGTTCGCGATCTCCTCGAGCTTCGTGAGCCGCTTGATGTAGTTTTCGAGATTCTCGCGTCTCGCGCCGGGACGGGCCGCCGAAATCGCGTCCGCCGCCTGGATGATCAGCGCGGTGATCGTCTGCGCCTCCACGTCGCCGTGATGCGCTTCGATCGCGTGGATGACTTCCTTGGATTCGCGGTACTTGCGCGCGATCTCGACGCCGAGCTGGACATGCGAGCCCTCAACCTCCTGGGTGAGCGCCTTGCCGATGTCGTGCAGGAGCCCCGCGCGCTTCGCCAGCATGCTGTCCACGCCGAGCTCGTCCGCGATGATGCCGGCGAGGAGGGATACCTCAACGGAATGCGCGAGGACGTTCTGACCGTAGCTGGTGCGGTATTTCAGACGTCCGAGGAGCTTCACGAGCTCCGGATTGATGCCGTGGATGCCGGTGTCGAAGGTCGCGCGTTCGCCCGCCTGCTTGATAGCGGCCTCCACTTCCTTGCGGGCCTTTTCCACGGTCTCCTCGATGCGGGTCGGATGGATCCGGCCGTCGGAGATGAGCTTTTCGAGGGCGAGCCGGGCGATTTCGCGGCGGACCGGGTCGAAGGACGATACCGTGATCGCCTCCGGCGTGTCGTCGATGATCAGATCGACGCCCGTCAGCGTTTCGATGGTGCGGATGTTGCGGCCTTCACGGCCGATGATCCGTCCCTTCATTTCCTCGCTCGGGAGCTGCACGGCGGATACCGTGATCTCGGAGACGTGATCCGCGGCGCACCGCTGGACCGCGAGGGCGATGATCTCGCGCGCCTTTTCGTCCGCTTCGTCCTTGAACTCCTGCTCGAGCTCGACGATCTTCTGCGCCTGCTCGTGGCGGATCTCGCCTTCGAGCTTCGCGATCAATTTCTCGGTTGCCTCCTCCGCCGTCATGCCGGCGATCTTCTGGAGCGTTTCGAACTGCTCCTCCTTGATTTTGTCGATGGCTTCGTTCTTTTCGGTGGCTTCCTTCAGCTTCTTCTGAAGGGCTTCGTCCTTCTTTTCGACTGCCTCGGTCTTGCGGTCGAGGGTCTCTTCCTTGGTCTGCACGCGGCGTTCCTGACGGGTCAGCTCGCTGCGCCGTTCCTTCAGTTCGATCTCGAATTCGTTCTTGGTCTGGAGGATCTCCTCCTTCGCTTCGAGCAGCGCTTCCTTTTTCTTGGTGTCCGCCGCCTTGATGCCGTCTTCGAGAATCCGCTTCGCCTGTTCTTCCGCGGACCCGATTTCGGCTTCCGCGACCTTTCTGCGGTATAAGATGCCGCCGGCAAAACCTGCGGCAGCGCATACAATTCCGACGATAATGGGAATGATGTATTCCATCCCGCGCCTCCTTTGACTGTAAATTTGAGGAATCTGCATGTTTCTGCGATCTGCGGCGCGGCCGGGTCCGCGGGAGCGATCCCCCGCAGCAGTCCTGCCGCCGCAGCTGTATTCCGATCCGTCCCGGGGGACGGTGCCATGCGTTCGCAGCGACATTTCTTCCCCCTTCTTCGGGGAGGAAAAAAACGTACTACTCTATATTATAACTCCGCGGACGCGCAAAGTCAAGAGATTTTTTCGTTATTCTTCTCTTGCAATTCACCTGTGTTTATGGCATAATAGGGGCAGAACGGGGATCCGCGGAAAAACAAACGGCGGACCCGCCCCGAAAGGAGTCCGATCATGCCCATCACCTTCCTCGCAGACAAGAACATCCTCAAGCTCGACACCTCCGCCTCGACCGTGATCCTGAAGATCTGGGACGAGGGCTACCTGCTTTGCCTCTACTACGGCGCGAAGATCCCGGACGCGTCCTTCGACGGCTACGAATTCCGCGACTGGGCCGCCTCCTTCTCCCCGCGCAACGAGGTCATCGGCGAGAACGCCTTCTCCCCGGACACCGCGCCGCTCGAGTATTCCGGCTTCGGCACGGGCGACTTCCGCAAGACGGCCGCCGCGATCCGCAACGCCGACGGCAACGACGCGACCGACTTCCGCTACGTCTCCCATACCGTCACGCCCGGCGCGAAACAGCCCGCGGGCATGCCCGGCCTCTGGACGGTGAACGAGAGCGACGCCGAGACCCTCGACATCCTCATGCGGGACCGCACGACCGGCGCGGAGCTCACCCTGCACTACGTCGTCTTTGAACACCACCCGGCCGTCGTCCGCTATGTCACCCTGAAAAACGCCTCGGAGAGACCGCTTGACATCGAAAAGCTCTATTCCGCCTCCGTCCAGCTCACGACGATGGACTTCGACTTCGTCCATCTCTACGGCCGCTGGGGTGCGGAGCGGAACCTGACGCGCTCCCCGCTCGCGCACGGGCATCAGTCCCTCTCCTCGACGCGCGGCTCCTCCTCGCACTACCACAACCCCTTCGCCGCCCTCGTGCGTCACGGCGCGACGGAGAACACGGGCGAGGTCTACGGCTTCAACCTCGTCTATTCCGGCTCGTTCGACATCACGGCGGACACGGACTACTACGAGACCGTGCGCGTCAACATGGGCATCAACCCGGACGGCTTCCTCTGGCACCTCGAGCCCGGGGAGACCTTCGACACGCCCGAAGCGGTCCTCGTCTTCTCCGAGGAGGGCCTCGGCGGCATGTCCCGCGCCTTCCACCGCCTCTATCTCGAGCACCTCATCCGCGGGAAATACCGCACCGAAAAGCGCCCGCTCCTCATCAACTCCTGGGAAGCCGCGTTCTTCGACTTCGACACCGACAAGCTCGTCTCCTTCGCCGAGCGGGCCCGTGAGATCGGCATCGACATGCTCGTCATGGACGACGGCTGGTTCGGGCGCCGCAACAACGACACCTGCTCCCTCGGCGACTGGTGGGTCAACGAGGAGAAGCTCCCGGGCGGCCTCGGCGTCCTCATCGACCGGGTCAACGCCCTCGGGCTGAAATTCGGCATCTGGTACGAGCCCGAGATGATCTCGCCCGACTCCGACCTCTTCCGCGCGCATCCCGACTGGTGCCTGCACGTCCCGAACCGCCCGAACTCGATCGCCCGCCATCAGTACGTCATCGACATGTCGCGCGAGGACGTGCGGGAGAACATCTGGGCGCAGATCAACGCCGTGCTCTCGAAGTACAAGATCGACTACGTGAAATGGGACTTCAACCGCAACCTCTCCGAGGCCGGGTCCGCGCTTCTTTCCGCGCCGCGCGGCGAGGAGATCTTCCACCGCTTCGTGCTCGGCACCTACGAGATCATGGGACGCCTCACCGAGACCTACCCGGACCTCCTGCTCGAAAACTGCTCGGGCGGCGGCGGACGCTTCGATCCCGGCATGCTCTATTTCTCCCCGCAGATCTGGGCGTCGGACAACACGGACGCGCTCGAGCGCATCGCCATCCAGTTCGGCACCTCGCTCTGCTATCCCGCCTCGACCATGGGCGCGCACGTTTCGATGAGCCGCCGCACGGGCTTCGAGACCAAGGGCAACGTCGCGATGTGGGGCACCTTCGGCTACGAGCTCGACCCGAACCGCCTGACGGAAAAGGACCTCGCGATCGTGAAGGAACAGGTCGCGGAGTATCACAAGTACTACGAGCTGATCCACTACGGCGATCTCTACCGCATCATCGACCCGTGGGACGACGCCTACCGCGCCGCGTGGGAATTCGTCTCCCCGGACAAGCGCGAGGCCCTCTACACCGAGGTCGTCCTCCGCTACCGCCACTGCCCGACGCATTTCGTACGCTTGTGCGGTCTTGATCCCGAGAAGACCTACACGCTCGAGGGCACCGACCGGAAATACTCCGGCGCGCTCCTGATGAAGGCCGGTCTGAACCTCTCCCGGTATCCCGCCGGGACCGGCGAGAGCTTCAAGCTCCACTTCGTCGCGGACTGATCCGATTCCGACATCATAAGTAACCATACGAAAAGGAGACAGACGATGATTACCGATCACAGATACGTGACCCTCACGGGCGGCTACTGGAAGGAAAAGTACGACCTCAACCGCGACGTGACGATGCAGGCGGTGTACGACCGCTTCGACGAATCCGGGCGGATCGCGGCGTTCCGCTTCGACTGGAAGGAGGGCATGCCGAACCGTCCGCACATCTTCTGGGATTCCGACGTGGCGAAGTGGATGGAAGGCGCGGCGTACCTTCTGGAAAAGGAACGCATCCCCGCGCTCGAGGAAAAGGTCGAGGCCCTCGTCGACGAGATCGAAAAGAACCAGGGCGAGGACGGGTATTTCAACATCTACTATACCGTCGTCGAGCCGGAGAAGCGCTGGACCGACCGCAACTGCCACGAGCTCTACTGCGCCGGGCACCTGATGGAGGCCGCCTGCGCCTACTACAACGCGACGGGGCGGGACCGCTTCCTCCGCTGCATGGAGAAGTACGCCGATTACATCGCGAAGGTCTTCACGGTTGAGCATTCCGCGAACTTCAACACCCCCGGCCACGAGGAGATCGAGCTCGCGCTCTATAAGATGTACAAAACCACCGGCGAGCGGCGGTTCTACGAGCTGATGAAATACTTCCTCGAAACGCGCGGGCAGCCGGACAACCGCGAGGCGCAGATCTTTGCGGCGCCGCACTACGCGCAGTCCCACGCCCCGATCCGGGAACAGCGCGAGGCGTTCGGCCACTCCGTGCGCGCGATGTATCTCTATTCGGGCATGGCGGACTACGCGGCGGAGAGCGGGGACGAAGAGCTCCTCGACGCCTGCCGCGCGCTCTTCGAGGACGTGACGCGGCGCAAGATGTACGTCACCGGCGGCATCGGCTCCACCAACATCGGCGAGGCGTTCACGATCCCCTACGACCTGCCGAACGCCAAGGCCTACACCGAGACCTGCGCGTCGATCGGGCTGATGTTCTTCGCGAACCGCCTGTTCCGCGCCGATCCCGAACGCCGGGCGGCCTACGCGGACACGGTGGAGCTCGAGATGTACAACGGCGCGCTCTCCGGCCTCTCCCTCGACGGCGAGAAGTTCTTTTACGAGAACCCGCTCGAGATCAACCTCACCGAGCGGCACCGCATCACCGCGACGAACGACGGCGAGCACTGGCCGATCACCCAGCGCGTCCGCATCTTCGGCTGCTCCTGCTGCCCGCCGAACCTCAACCGCCTGCTCCCCGCGATCGGCGACTACTTCTATGCGTACGACGAGGGCGAGCGCGCGGTCTGGATCAACCAGTTCGGCCCGAGCGTCTTCGAGAAGGACGGCGTGCGCGTCACCCAGACGACGGACTACCCGATGGACGGCACGGTGAAGATCGTCTCGAACGTCCCGGTCTACGTCCGCATCCCCGGCTGGTGCGCCGCGTTCACCGCCGACCGTCCGCACGCCGACTGCCGCGGCTACGCGAAGTTCGACGCGGGCGAGATCACCGTCGTCTTCGAGATGAAGCCCATGCTCCTCGCCGCGAATCCGCGCGTGACGCCGAACCTCGGCAAGGCTGTTCTGCGCCGCGGACCGATCGTCTACTGCGCCGAAGCCGTCGACAACGGCGGGGACGTCCACACGCTCTTCTTCGACCGCACGCAGATCGCCGACGCGGAGGTCTCCCGCGTGCCGGAATTCCCGCTGCCCGTCGTCACCGTCGGCGGATTCCGTGCGAAGGACGCGGACGGCGCGCTCTATGCCCCGTACGGGGAACGCTTCGAGCCCGCGAGGATCCGGCTCATCCCGTCCTGCTGCTTCGCGAACCGCGGGGAATGCGACATGCTCGTCTGGATCCCCGTTCGATAAGATACCCGCACAGCGGGGTTGTCGCCAAAGCATTGGGGTGTGAAGCTGCACTTGATGGTGTCATTCCGAGGAAGGGCCCCCGGGCCCTGACGTGGGAATCCGTACTCCTTCATGAACAAACAGCCATTTTTCATGGCTTCTTCCCTCATACAGGGGATGCGGATTGCCGCGTCGCAGGTCCCGGGACCTGCTCCTCACAATGACACATGACAGTCGGTGCGCAGCCATGATCCTCGGCACCGTCGCTCGGCTCTTATCCAGAACAACAAAGGGGATGCTGCACTTCTCCGTTTCAGGAGGAAATGCGACAGCCCCTTTTTCCTGTTTTCCTCCCGCCCCCTCTTGCAAATCGCCCGGCGGTGTGTTACAATAGAATCAATCCATCGAACGCATCAAAGACCCGGAAAAGGAACCGCCATGGCTGACAAAACAAAGGACCTTCGCCGGCGTGCCGAAGAGCTGCGCCGCATCCTCACCCGCGCGTCGGAGCTTTACTACAATCAGGACGCCCCGGAGATGTCCGACTACGAATACGACGCCCTCTTCGAGGAGCTGAAGCAGCTGGAGACCGCGCACCCGGACCTCGACGATCCGAACTCCCCCACCCACCGCGTCGGCGGCGCGCCGTCGGAGAAATTCGAGAAGATCACCCATCCCGTGAAGATGGGCTCCCTCTCGGACGTCTTCTCCGAGGACGAGATGCGCGCCTTCCTCGACCGCACGACGAAAACCCTCCTCGACGCGGGGATCCCGCCGGAGGAGATCCTCTATTCGGTCGAGCCCAAGATCGACGGGCTCTCCGTCTCGCTGACCTACGAAGCCGGACGCCTCACCCTCGGCGCGACCCGCGGAGACGGCACGGTCGGCGAGAACGTGACGGAGAACATCCGCACCATCGCGGGGATCCCGCACACCCTCCCGGAGCCGCTCGATCTGACGGTCCGCGGGGAGGTCTACATGCCCCGCTCGGTCTTCGAGCGCATTAACGGGGAAAAGGAAGCCGCGGGCGAACGCCTCTTCGCCAATCCCCGGAACGCGGCGGCTGGCTCCCTCCGCAGGCTCGATCCGAAGGAAACGGCGGCGGCGCACCTCGACATCTTCGTTTTCAACTATCAGACCGGGGCGCTCTGGACCGACGGCCGCGAGCCTCTGACCCACGCCGAAACCATCGAGAGGATCGGCGCGCTCGGGTTCCACCGCATCGCCATCCGCGCCCTCACCGCCTCCCCCGACGAGGTGATCGGCGCGATCCGGCAGATCGGGGAGGAACGCGGCGCGCTCGCCTACGACATCGACGGCGCGGTCGTGAAGATCGATTCCCTCGCCCAGCGCCGGATCGTCGGCGAGAATCCCTCGACCCCGAAATGGGCCGCGGCGTTCAAGTATCCGCCGGAGCAGAAGCGGACCCGGCTGCTCGAGATCCGCGCGAACGTCGGCAGAACGGGCGTCCTCACGCCGCTCGCGATCCTCGAGCCCGTGCGGCTGGCCGGAACGACGGTCTCCCGCGCGACCCTGCACAACATCGACGTCATCCGCGAGCGGGACATCCGCCTCGGCGACACGGTCATCGTGCAGAAGGCGGGCGACATCATCCCCGAGATCATCGGCTCGGTCCGGGAGGCGCGCACGGGGGACGAGATCCCCTACGCCTTCCCCGAAACCTGCCCGTCCTGCGGCGAACGCCTCTTCTGGGACTCCGAGGAGGGGGACAGCGGCGCGCTCCGGTGCCAGAATCCCGCCTGCCCGGCACAGCTCGAGCGGGGGATCTCCCACTTCGCGAGCCGCGGCGCGATGAACATCGACGGGCTCGGTCCCGCGCTCGTCAGGCTTCTTATCGACGAGGGCCTGATCGCGGACGCCGCGGACCTCTATACGCTCAAAAAGGAGGACGTCGCCGCGCTGCCCCGGATGGGGGACAAATCCGCGGAAAACCTCCTCGCCGCGCTGGAACGCTCGAAGACGGCGGGTCCGGCCCGGCTCCTCTACGCGCTCGGCGTGCGCCACGTCGGAGAGGCGGCGGCGGAAGCGGTGATCGGGCGGTTCCGCTCCCTCGACGCGCTCTTTGACGCCGATGCCGGATCGCTCGCGGACATCCCGGACATCGGAGAGATCACGGCCAGAACCGTCGTCGAGTTCTTCGCCCTGCCCGAGACACGGCGGCTCGCCGACAAGCTGCGGGATGCCGGCGTCGTGACCGCGCTCCCCGCCGATGCCGTGCCGGACGGACCCGTCTCGGAGAAGCTCGCCGGGATGACGTTCGTTCTGACGGGGACCCTGCCCTCCATGACGCGGGACGAGGCCTCCGCCCTCATCAAGCAGAACGGCGGCAAAACCGCGGGCAGCGTTTCGAAAAAGACGACCTATGTCCTCGCGGGATCGGACGCGGGCTCGAAGCTCACGAAGGCGAACGAGCTCGGCATCCCGGTCCTCAGCGAAGAAGAATTTCTCGATATGATCAAAGGAGTGTGAACCATGCCGCTTGCTATGCACATCGTCCTCTGGACCCTCGGCGCCGTCGCCGTTCTCCTTTTCCTCGTCTATCTCATCGGCGGGTATTTCATGTACCGCGTCGCGATCCGGCG
>JAFYBI010000216.1 GCA_017540285.1 Clostridia bacterium
ATGCTCCTCGTGGACGCGGACACAAGCCCGAAGGACGTGCGTTCGATGATCCGGGAGATGGAGCAGGTCGACGGCGTGAAGGCGGTGCTCGGTCTCGAATCCGTCGTGGGTTCGGCGATCCCGGAAGAGATCATCCCCGCGTCGCTCACGTCGATACTCAAAAGCGGCAAATGGGAGCTGCTCCTTGTGAACTCCGCCTACCACCCCGCAAGCGACGCCGTAAACGAACAGATCGACACCCTCGGCGCGATCCTGAAGAAGTACGACGCGGGCGGGATGCTCTTCGGCGAAGCCCCGTGCATGAAGGACATGATCGAGACGACCGACCGGGATTTCGCGGTGGTCAATGCCATCTCCATCGCGGCCATCTTCGTGATCATCCTGCTGGTGACGCGGAGCCTGACGCTTCCCGTGCTTCTGATCGCGGTGATCGAGCTCGCCATCTTCATCAACCTCGGCCTGCCCCACTATCTCGGCACAAGCCTGCCCTTCATCGCGCCCATCTGCATCAGCACCATCCAGCTTGGCGCGACGGTGGACTACGCCATCCTCATGACAACACGGTACAAATCGGAGCGGACGAGGGGCGCATCCCGCACGGATGCCGTCAAGATCGCGCTGTCCTCTTCCATCCCGTCCATTCTCGTCTCCGGCTTCGGACTGTTCGCCGCAACCTTCGGCGTCGCGCTGTACTCGAATATCGACATCGTCGGCTCCATGTGCATGCTGCTCGCCCGGGGCGCCGTCGTGTCCATGCTCGCCGTGATTTTCTTCCTGCCCGCCCTGCTCCTGCTCTCTGACAGGATCATCCTTCATACGACCTGGGGCTTGGGGGCGGTCCGGAAACGGGAAAAATCTGAAAACAAACCATCGGAGGATTCTGCAATATGAAAGAAAAAGGATTGAAACTCCTGGCCGCTTCTCTGGCGGTTGTACTGCTCACCTCGACGGCGGCGCTCGCCCTCGTCGGCGCGGCGGAAGCGGAACGTCAGCCGGAGGACGCGGCGGAAACGGCTCTGGCGGCTGTCGTAGATGAAGTCAAACCGGAGGCCGCCGTCTCCCGGAAGGATGAGGTCGTCTACATCCTCGCCTCCCCGGACGGGACGGCGAACCGCGTGATCGTCAGCGACCACCTGAGCAACCCCGGGGGACAGGCGGCGCTGAACGACAGATCGAACTTGACGAACATCGAGAACGTCAAGGGGGACGAGACCTTCGCCCCGGCCGGTGAGGACGGCGAAATCGTCTGGGCGGCGGACGGCGGGGACATCACCTACCGCGGCGACGCAGTCATCGGAAGTGACGCGGAAGCCGGTCTTCCCATAAACGTCTCGGTCACCTATACCCTCGACGGGGAGGAGATCTCCCCCGAAGCGCTTGCCGGAAAGAGCGGACGGGTCACAATCCGGTTTGATTATGAGAACCGTCTGACGGAAACCGTCACCGTCGACGGGGAGCGGGAGAAGATCCCCGTTCCGTTCGCCGTGCTGTCCGCGGTCCTTCTGGACGGCGAGGTATTCTCGAACGTGGAGGTGGAGAACGGCCGCGCGCTCGGCGACGGAGACCGGACCATAGCCGTCGGTCTGGCGTTCCCGGGTCTCGGCGGCGCGCTGAAGCTCGATTCCCTTGCCCCCGAAGGCGAAGAGCTGCCCCGGATCCCGGATCACGTGACCGTTTCGGCGGAC
>JAFYBI010000217.1 GCA_017540285.1 Clostridia bacterium
CGCGATCTGTGCCTGGCAGTACGACGGCGCGGGCGTGACCCTCTGGGCGGACGTGCGGTGCGGCGGCGAGGGCGTGATCCTCAAAAACCGCACGCTCTCCGTCTGCACCGTCCTCTTCCGCGACTATGAAAATGTGACGGCGTTCGCGGCGGGCCGGTCGTTCTGTGCCGCGATGTGCCCGGATCCCTGCCTGCCGAAGCACCCGGTCTACGGCTCGAACAACTGGTACTACGCCTACGGCAACAGCTCGCACGACGAGATCCTCGGGGACACGAAGATCGTCGCGGAGCAGTGCGCGGGGCTTTCCAATATCCCGTACATGGTCATCGACGACGGCTGGCAGAAGTGGAACACCGACGCGCCGTGGACGGTGACGAACGAGCGGTTCTCCGACATGAAGGCCCTCGCCGGTGAGATGCGCGCCGCCGGAGTCCGCCCGGGCATCTGGGTCCGGTATCTGGTGGACGGTCACCGCGAGCTGGCGGCGACGGAAGGCGCGGACGAGAGCTGGCGGCTTGCCCGTGACGCGGATTACCTCGATCCGTCGCATCCGGCGGTCCTCGACTACGTCGCCCGGATCACGCGCATGATCGCCCGCGACTGGGGCTACGAGCTCATCAAGCACGACTATTCGACCTTCGACCTCTTCGGCACGTGGGGGCTGCACTTCGGCGACAAGATCACGAAGAACGGCTGGCACTTCTTTGACCGGAGCCGCACGTCCGCCGAGATCGTCGTGGACTTTTACAAGACGATCCGCGAGGCGGCGGGGGACGGCTGCGTCATCATCGGCTGCAACACGATCCCGCACCTCTGCGCGGGGCTCCACGAGCTGAACCGCACGGGCGACGACACGTCCGGGTTCGAGTGGGACCGCACGCGGAAGATGGGCGTCAACACGCTCGCGTTCCGGCTCATCCAGAACGGGACGTTCTACATGGCGGACGCGGACTGCGTCGGGATCACGGGCGCGATCGGATGGGAATACAACCGGCAGTGGCTGGACGTCCTCGCGCGCACGGGCTCGCCGCTCTTCGTCTCCTGCAAGCCGGGCGTACTGAATGCCGACGAGCTCGCCGAGCTGAAGGCCGCGTGGGCCGTCAATTCGGTGCAGAAGAACGTCGCGCGTCCGGTGGACTGGATGGAGACCGAGACGCCGGCCCTTTGGGAGATCGACGGGGAGCTCGTGCGGTACAACTGGTACAACGAGTTCGGCGCGGAGACGTTCCGGGGAAAATAAACGAACAAAGCAAAGGAACCGCAATGAAGAAAACCGACCTCGCGAAGGCCGGTTTTCTCTTTGACCTCATCTTCTATCGGTGCTCCGCCAGCCAGAGGGATACCCGTGACTGGATCGCCCTCGCGCAGGTCTCCGGCGTGGAAGCGCCTGCACTCAGGGCGGAAAGCTCCTCGGCGATGATCGCGCTTACCTCTTCGCCGATCCCGGACAGAAGCGGCGTGCCGACCCGGTCGAGAATGTCCGCCACCGCGTACCGTTCGTCCCAGCCGTAGGGTATCCGGATCCCCTTGCGGCCGGGCGCAGGATCGACCGGACCGATGAATCCCGTGCCGTCGGCCCATTTGATGCTGTATCCGGTCATGTTCGGCGTCGTCTCGTCCAGAAAGACGGTCCTGAGCGGGGACGTACCGGTATAGGAGGTCACCGGGTCCTGCAAGAACGCGCTGAGAAACGCCCATGCGTCGTCCGGATACGCCGCGGTGTTCAGGATCATCATCGTCCGGCCCACCGAGGTGACGATCCCGCCGGTATCCCCCCTGTTCCCGACGGTCGGATAGCCGATCATCGTCAGATTGTCCATGTTTTCCTCGAGAAAACCAAGAGGGGCAGACGAGTAGCCGGATCCGTCGGAAAACGTTTTGCTGTACAGCGCGATCTTTCCTTCCGCGTACATCACGTCCAGATCATCGAACATGGCGTTCAGGGAGGAATACCGTTTCCGGTATTCGGCGTTTGTCGCCGGCAGGGTCGACAGCCACCTGAACAGCCGGATCGCCTCGGGGCTGTCGAAGGAACAGGTCCCGGTTTCCATGTCGATGAACTGCCGCAGATCGGTGTAGTAGAAGAGTCTGCCGATGGCTTCGCTCTGGATCAGACCCTGGAGCGGCTCCACGTCCTCGGGCAGGGATTCGATGAAGTCGAGCTCCTCCTCGAGGGTCCAGCTCTCCCGCCCGGCGTATTCGCCCAGCACGGAATTCTTCCCGACCAGCGCATGGCATGCGATGGATTCCGGCATGCCCCAGATCATGCCGTTGTAGGTCATCGTCCGCAGGACCGCGCCGAACAGCGTCTCCCGGTTGACCGCCGGGTCCCGGTCGATGTAGGGCGTGAGATCGAGGCACAGCGAATGGTCGATCATGACCTGAAAGACATCTGCCTCCCAGAGAAACAGCATGTCCGGCCGGCGAACGCCCGTCAGAATATCGCGCACCATCGCGTCCTTCGCCAGCCGGAAGTCGCCGTACAGTTCGCCGAAGTTGGTCACGGTGACCTTCACATTCGGGTGTACGGCGTTGAATTCCGTGATGCAGTTGCGGAGAAACGACTCGTTATAGTCCTCCGCCTGACGCAGGATCCCGATTTCCACCGTCCGGATCTCGGTGCCGGGAGCGGCGGCTTCCGTCCGGCGGTACAGGCGCAGCTGCTCCCCGTCGAGGGCGTGCTTGACGAACACGGCGGACTGCCGGTCCGGGAGGACGGCGAGGAGCGAGGACATCGGGGTCAGCCCGGATTCCGCGTAATCCATGAAGAGCGTCCAGGCATCCTCTTCCCACACCTCGATCCCCTTGTCCGTAATGCAGGCGGGCAGGGAGGCGCCTTCCGCGGTCTGCATCAGGAAGACGGAATGGAGAGTGCCGCCTTCATGCGGGATCTCGTCGCCCGGATCCCCGAGCCGGTCCGCATGGCGCAGTCCGTAAGCGCTGCCGAGGATCCAGACGCCGTCCCCTTCGTCCGCCGCGACGGAGAGGATCATATCGTCCCACGGGATCGTCAGGCGCGGCGTCAGGTCGGGATCGAGGACGACGATGCTGTTGAGCACGCCGAACTGCGCCAGCCAGATCGCGCCGTCCCCGCCGACGGAGAGGACCCGGGGCTGGAAGCCTCCTCCCGGGATCAGATCGGAGAGCGCTTCGCCGACCGTTTCTTCCGCGCCGTCCTTCCGCAGGACGCGATACGTACGGCCGGAGCCGCCCTCCTCCATGAGAAGGAAGACATGCCCGTTCTCCGCGAGAGTGCCGGAGACGATCATGCTGCCCTCGGGGAGCGAGAGAGGCACCGCGCTGCCTTCGACGGGCTCCGCGCCGTCCTCCGTCAGGCGGAACACTTCGCGTGCGTAGCGGATCGGCTCATCCTCCGCTTCGCAGACGACGACCGCGAGGGTCCCGGCCTCGGCGTCGTAATACGGCAGCACGTTGGCGATGGGTTCTCCGCGCACCTTCACGTCCGCGCCGTGAAAAACCGCTGCCGGCATGGTCTCTTCCGTCACAGGCGTCTCTTCCGTCTTTCCGCATCCGCTCAGGGCGAAAACCGCCGCCAGGAGCAGCAGGCAAACGCGCAGTATCGTCCTTTTCATGATCGTTCCTCCTCTTTATCGCTGCCTTCTCCCATCACTGGTGCTCCGCCAGCCAGAGGGATACCCGCGACTGGATCTTTGCGGCGCAGTCAGATTCGCTCGTCCCGCGGCCCAGATAGGCAGAGATTTCCTCTTTCACGATGGCTGCGATCTCCGAGGGGGTGTAGTCGATGACGCGACCCCCGCCGTCGCTGTCGAGCATCGCTTCGATTTCATCGAGGATCTCCGGCGTCGCATCGTAGACGATCCGGGATTTGCCGTATTCTTTCTTCGCCTGCTCCGGGTTCGCGCCTTTTTCCGGGAAGACCACCGTATTCGTGGCGGGATCCGTCAGAATGAAATAGGTCTCGAATGCTTTCCGGTACGCTGCAAATCCGCTCTTCGTCGCGGGAAACTGCGTATCCCAGAGCATTTCGTAGGAACTTTCCGTCACCTCGAAAAACGTGCGGATGAGATCCCATGCGGCATCCGGATCGGCGCAGGATTTCAGAACGACGCATACCTCGTTGGACGAGAGAATATTTGCGCTCAAACCGTCCGGCGAAGGATAACCGATCCGCACGAGGTCTGACGTTCCAAACTGCAATTCCTGATTGAGATATCCGTAAATCCCGTTCAGATAGTGGATCCCGAGCGCATAGTGTCCGGTGCGGTACGGTTCGTACAGGTCCTCCATGCTGACGAAGGCAGAGGGACTGGCGAGGTCGTCCGGCTCCTTCGGCAAAGTCTTCGCAAAGCGCAGAAAGTCGGTGAAGTCCCCGCCGGAAAAATCACAGGTCATCGCGTCGTAGTCGATCCAGCGGTTATAACCCGCCGCGCCGAGGATCACATCCGCGGAATCCTGCGTGAGCGAACCGTTGAGGACGCGGTCCTTCGGCTGCGCGGCGGCAAAATCAAAGAATTCCGTGAGCGTCCACGTCCCGCGCTTCGCGTACTTGCCGAGGATATCGCGCCGCGCCGTGACGGTCCGCAGATCGAACATGGGTGTGATGCCCCAGAGTCCGCCGTCTTCGTCGGTAAACGCCGTCCGTACCGTGCGGAACAGGTCGTCTGCGCGGATTTGCGGGTCTTTCTCAAGATACGGGAGCAGATCGATGTAAAGCTTCTTGGAGAGAATGGCATCCGTCAGGGTATTCGAGGGGGTCGTCAGCACGACATCCGGCTGATAGAAGCCGTTGACGATGTTGAACGTCAGTCTGTCGACACCGGAGGCCAGGGTCTGCCCGTCTGAAAAATCCGTCACGATGACCCGCACATCCGGATGTGTCCGGTTGTATGCCGCGACCCGTTCGTCTATCCGGCGGTCTTGGCGGTGCGTCGCGGCGACGACGATCGTCTTCACTTCGGAGAGATCCAGATCGGGCGCGCGGCAATAGAGGCAGAAGCCGTCCATCTCTTCATCCTGAGAGTTGCTCTGATAAAAGACCCGCTCTTCGTCCACGGCGAAAAACAGAATCAACTCCCCGGAGATCGCGGAGTTCCGGTCGCTCAGAAGCAGCCGGGGCTCTTCTTCGCCCCGCGTCCAGAGTCCGTCCCGATCCTGCCACAGGAACTGTCCCCCATTTGTGAAGAATCCCCGGTAGATCAGGCCGGGGATCTCGCAGACAAGGCTGTCCCGCCGTGTCCCGGGATCTACGGCATAGACGCCGGTGTTCTGCGTGCCCCGCACCGAGAAGGCCGGCATCCCGTCCGAGAAACCGACGGCGCCGATCTCACCGACCGCCTTGACAAGATATTGCCGTTCCAGTCGTCCGTTCAGCACTGCCAGCTCGTCTCCCACCGCGGCAAGGACCGTATCCTGCCCGTCGTGGGCAAGCATGCCTTGCAA
>JAFYBI010000218.1 GCA_017540285.1 Clostridia bacterium
CGTCCCTCGGCGAAGAACGCTTTCGTCAGCACCTCGTTCACCGCCATGAAGAGCATCCCGACCGCGTAGCAGCGGAGCGCCGCGGCGGTCAGCGCCGTGTCGGCCGCGGTGAACTCGCCGCGCTCGAACAAGATCGAAAGGATCGGCTCGGCGAGAAGGACGAGCCCGACGGCGATCGGGGCGATGATGAATACGAGCGTGCGGGCGGAGACGCGCATGAGCCGCCGGGATTCCCGGCGGTCGCCCTCCGCGTTCGAGCGGGAGAAATACGGGAACAGAAGATTCGTCGCCACAAAGGAGAAGATGCCGACGAGGATCGTGTACAGCCGGTTCGCGTAGCCGAGCGCCGTGATTGCCCGCCCCTCTTCCATCGCGGAGGCGAAGCGCGTGTTGACGACGGCGCAGATCGGCTGCGTCCACGTGCCGATCAGGATCGGCAGCGCCATGCGCAGGCTGCGCAGGATCGGCGCCGAAACGCCCGGTGTGGAGAGCGCCGGACGGAAGCCGAGGGAGAACACCCGCGGAAGCTGCACCGCGACCTGCGCCGCCCAGCCGATCAGCATGGCGGCGGCGAGCCCGGTGATGCCGAAGCGGTCGCCGACGAGCGCGAGATACCCGACCATGATGCAGTTGGAGACGAGGCTGATGAGCGCGGGGATGCGGAACTCCCCGAGCGACTGGAGGATCCCGACGAAGGAATACGCGATGCCGGTGCAGAGGATCATGGGAAACAGGATCCGGGAAAGACGCACGGCGAGATCGTGTACCTCCGGCGCCAGATCCGGCGCGAGCCAGCCGACGAGCGGTCCGGCAAAGAGGATGCCGAGCACCGTCATCACGCCGGTCAGAGCGAGGATCAGGTTCAGATAGGCGGCGGCGTACCGGATCGCGGAGGGCTTGCCCTCCCGGACGAGCAGCTCGCTGAAGACGGGGATGAAGGCGGCGGAAACGACGCCGCCGATCACGAAATCAAAAATGAGTATCGGCAGGCGGGAGGCCGTCTCGTAGGCGATGGCGGCATCCGTCGTCCCGTAGGTGTGCGCCACGAGGATATCCCGCAACAGCCCGAGGAGCTTGGCGAGCAGGATGATGACCGCCATGACGGCGGCGGTGCCGAGCAGCCCGTTCTTTTTTTCTTTTCCGTCGTTCACGGCGTTCCGCCTCCTCTCCGTATGCGTATATCTCTTCACTATACATTATAGCACATTTGCCGGCCGTTCTCAACCGAAAAAAAGAAAACGAAGAAAAAAGGCGGCTCTCTCTCCCGCCGGCGGGCGCCGGTATTGCTTTCGGGCGCACGTTGTGCTATAATGTACGGGCATGCAGAACGGTCGGGCAGCACCCCGGTGATGCCTTGTGATACGATATGCGCGGAAAGAGAGCTTCCCATGAGATCCGTGTTCTCCAAAGAAAACCTCCCCCGCCTCCTCCTCGTCCTCGTGACCGCCGCGGCGATCACCGTTACGGGGATCCTCTTCCGGCAGAGCCCGCTGAGGGTCCTGCCGCTGTACA
>JAFYBI010000219.1 GCA_017540285.1 Clostridia bacterium
GCGATCATCGCGCACGTTGACCACGGAAAGACCACGCTCGTCGACGAGATGCTCCGGCAGGGCGGCGTGTACCGCGAGAATCAGGCGGTGACCGAGCGCGTGATGGACTCGGGCGATATCGAGCGCGAGCGCGGCATCACGATCCTGGCGAAGAACACCGCCGTTCACTATAACGGCGTGAAGATCAATATTGTCGACACCCCCGGTCACGCCGATTTCGGCGGCGAGGTCGAGCGCATCCTGAAGATGGTGAACGGCGTTATCCTGCTGGTCGACGCCGCCGAGGGACCGATGCCCCAGACCCGCTTCGTTCTGGAACGCGCCCTCGCCTTAAATCATCGCGTGATCGTCGTCGTGAATAAGATCGACCGTCCCGATGCACGCCTCGACGAGGTGCCGGACGAGGTTCTCGAACTCCTCCTCGACCTCGACGCGACGGACGAGCAGCTCGACTCCCCGGTGCTCTTCTGCTCCGGCCGCACGGGCAAGGCGTCGCTCTCCCCCTACGAGATGGGTGAAAACCTCGACCCGCTCTTCGATACGATCCTCGAACACATCCCCGCTCCCGAAGGCGACGTCGACGCGCCTCTGCAGCTTCTCGTCTCCTCCATCGACTACAACGATTACGTCGGACGCATCGGCATCGGCCGGATCGAACGCGGCGTCATCCGTCAGGGCGAGGAAGCCGTGATCGTCAACTACCACACGCCTGACGCGCCGCCGAAGAAGACCAAGATCGTCTCGCTGTACACGATCGACGGTCTGACCCGCAAGCCCGTCACCGAGGCGAAGATGGGCGACATCGTCTGCTTCTCCGGCGCTTCGGACATCACGATCGGCGACACCATCACCTCCCCGCTCGATCCGACGCCGCTCGAATTCGTGAAGGTTTCCGAGCCGACTTTGGAAATGACCTTTTCTGTCAACGACAGCCCGTTCGCCGGACGCGAGGGCAAATTCGTCACCTCCCGCCAGATCCGCGAGCGTCTTTACAAGGAAACCCTGAAGGACGTCTCCCTCCGCGTCGAAGACGGCGAGACCACCGACAGCTTCAAGGTCGCGGGGCGCGGCGAAATGCACCTCTCGATCCTCATCGAGACGATGCGCCGCGAGGGCTACGAGGTCTGCTGCTCCACGCCGCGCGTCATCTACAAGACCATCGACGGCGTCCGCTGCGAGCCGATGGAAAAGGTCACGATCGACGTCCCGGAGGATTCCGTCGGCGCAGTCGTCGAAAAGCTCGGCGCGCGCCGCGGCGAACTGCTCGAAATGGGCCTGCACGGCTCCCGGATGCGCATCGAATACTCGATCCCCGCGCGCTGCCTCTTCGGCTACCGCTCCGAATTCATGACCGATACCCGCGGCGAAGGCGTCATGAACTCCATTTTCAACGGCTATGAACCCTACAAGGGCGACGTCGTCACCCGCTTCACGGGTTCGCTCGTGGCGTCCGAAGACGGCGAAGCGACTTCCTACGGCCTCTTCAACGCGCAGGATCGCGGCGTCATGTTCATCGGCGTACAGACGCCCGTCTATGAAGGCATGCTGGTCGGAGAATGTCCGAAGAAGGTCGACATCGCCGTGAATGTCTGCAAGAAGAAGCACCTCACCGCGATCCGTTCCGCCGGCGCCGATGAAGCGCTCCGCCTCGTGCCGCCGAAGATCTTCTCGCTCGAACAGGCGATCGAATTCATCGCGGACGACGAGCTGATCGAGGTCACGCCGAAGTCCATCCGCCTCCGCAAGAAGATCCTCAACACCGAAAACCGCCTGAAAGCGCAGGCCGCTGCACAGAAAGCGAACTGAATATCCGGGGAGAGCCGTCGGAGTCGCGCGGTTCTCCTCTTTTTTCGTATTCCGGGCAAATTTCTCGCGAAAAGGGCTTTACATTCCGTCGTTTTTGCGGTATAATGGAGAGGATTGAAATGCTGTCATGCGTTTCAACCGACATTCGTCTATATTTTTTATGGAGGATATACAAGCATGGCAAGAAAAAAGCTTTCCATGGATGGCAACACCGCTGCCGCGCATGCGTCGTACGCATTCACGGAAGTCGCCGCCATCTACCCGATCACGCCGTCTTCCGTGATGGCTGACGTGACCGACACGTGGTCTGCCGGCGGCCTCAAGAACATCATGGGCGATACCGTCAAGGTGATCGAGATGCAGTCCGAAGCAGGCGCCGCGGGTGCGGTTCACGGCTCTCTCGCAGCCGGCGCGCTCACCACGACCTACACCGCGTCCCAGGGTCTTCTTCTGATGATCCCGAACATGTACAAGATCGCGGGCGAACTCCTTCCCTGCGTCATTCATGTTTCCGCGCGCTGCGTCGCTTCCCACGCTCTGAACATCTTCGGCGATCATTCCGACGTTTACGCGTGCCGTCAGACCGGCTTCGCGATGATGGCCGAATCCAACCCGCAGGAAGTCATGGACCTCGGCGCGGTCGCGCACCTCGCCACCATCAAGGGCAGAGTTCCGGTCCTGAACTTCTTCGACGGTTTCCGTACCTCCCATGAGATCCAGAAGATCGAAGTCTGGGAGTACGACGATCTCGCCGCGATGGTCGACAAGGATGCCATCGCCGCCTTCCGTTCCCGCGCGCTGAATCCGGAGCATCCCATTCTCCGCGGCTCCGCTGAAAACGGCGACATCTTCTTCCAGCACAGAGAAGCCTGCAACAAGTACTA
>JAFYBI010000220.1 GCA_017540285.1 Clostridia bacterium
CGCCGGCTCCCGACAGCTGGAAGTGCACCTGCGGCGCCGTCGTCACCGGCAAGTTCTGCCCCGAATGCGGCACCAAGAAGCCCGCGGAGACCGCCGCCGGCTGGACCTGCCCGGCCTGCGGCACCTCCAACCAGGGCAAGTTCTGCCAGAACTGCGGCACGAAGAAGCCCGCCGGCGCGAAGCTCTATAAGTGCGACAAGTGCGGCTGGGAACCGGAGGATCCGGCTCATCCGCCGAAGTTCTGCCCGGAATGCGGCGACCCGTTCGGCGAAGAAGACGTTCAGTAAACCGACAGCACCGGGGTTCACGGGGAGGGGCGTGCGTCATGCTCCTCCCCGCGCCCTCTCTGCATGATTTCAGAATCAGGAGGCGGATTCATGCATAAGACACGGATTCTCTCCCTTCTGGCGGGAGTTCTCATCATGGCCGTTTCACTTCTCTCCCTCTTTTCCTGCGCCTTCGGCACCCCGGACGGCGAGATCGTCGCGGCGACCCTTTCGATGGGCGCGATGCGCGATTCCTACCGCTTCGCGCTGCGGCAGACGGAGGACGGCGTCCTCTTCTCCTGCGACGAAGATGACGGCGAGGGCCGCACGGTATTCGAAGACCTGACCGTCCCGGAGGCCCTCCTGCGCGAGTTCCGCCGGGCGGCACGGGACACAAAGTTCGACAAAGCGGTCGCCTCCGGACGGAAATCCCATTCGTTCGGCGCGGCCGACAAAACGATGTGGGAATTCACCCTGACGTGGTCCGACGGCACGGAACGCACGACCACCGTTCGTCCGGCCGGCGAAGAGGAGATCCGCGCGTTTCTCTCGAAGGCGGCCCGCGTGTTCGCCGTCACCGAGGAGGAAGCGGGTCCCCTGAATTCGCTCTCGCTCAGCGCCGCTGCTTCGTGGATCGAAGGCTGCTACGTCTTCGAGATCAGGGAGTCGAAGGGGGAAACCTGCATGGACGCGCGCTTCACCGATCTGCTCAACAACGAGGACAACGGGGAGTGGGACGTGCGCGAGATCGACCTTGACAACGCCGTCCTCACGGCGGAACAGATGGAACGCATCCGGGCCGCCGCGCACAACATCGGCCTGTGGAACATGCTCGCGGCCGACGAGATCCGGTGGGAAGATCCAAACGCGGACGACGATGACGATCTCATCCCGCTCGACGCGACGACGTATTCCCTCTCCGCGCGGTGGGGAAAAACCATCCGCTCCGACAGCGGCTGGGGGGATCCCGATTACGGCGAACTCATGACGGTTTTGCGTGAAATCGCGCGTGAAATCGCACCCTGACCCATTTCTGACGATGGAGGTACATTCCGAATATGGCGGATTTAATGGATTATAAATGCCCTGCCTGCGGCGGCGCGCTCGAATTCGATCCCGCCCTGCAGAAAATGAAGTGTCCGTACTGCGACAGCATCTACACGATGGAGCAGCTCGCGCCGAAGGATGAACAGCTCAACCAGCCCGCGAATCCGGACGGACCGATCGATCCGAACACCGCGGAGCCGCTCCCGGCGGACGATCTGAACTGGAACACCAACGCCGGTTCCCAGTGGGGATACGGCGAGACCGACGGCATGCGGGTCTACATCTGCAACTCCTGCGGCGGCGAAATCATCGGCGACGAGACCATGGCGGCGACGTCCTGCCCGTTCTGCGGCAACCCGACGGTCATCATGGGCAACTTCACCGGCGCCCTGAAGCCCGACTGCGTCATCCCCTTCAAGCTCGACAAGAAGGCGGCGAAGGACGCGCTCCGGGCACATGTCAGCGGGAAAAAGCTCGTCCCGAAGCTCTTCAAGGACGAGAACCACCTCGACGAGATCAAGGGCGTGTACGTCCCGTACTGGCTCTTCGACTCCTCGGCGGACGCCCGTCTGCGGTTCCGCGCCACCCGTTCCCGCGCGTGGTCCGACCGGAACTATCACTACGTCGAAACGCAGGAATACCTCGTGGAACGCGGCGGCACGATCGACTTCGAGGCGGTCCCGGTGGACGGCTCCTCGAAGATGGACGACACCCTCATGGAATCGATCGAACCCTTCGACGTGCACGAGGCGGTCCCCTTCCAGACGGCTTACCTCGCCGGCTATCTCGCCGACAAGTACGACGTCACCGCGGAGCAGAGCGTCGACCGCGCCAACGAGCGCATCAAGAAGACGGCGGAGGCCACCTTTGCCGAGCAGGTGATGGGGTATGAGACCGTCTCCCTCGACAGCTCGAGCATCCAGCTTCACGGCGGGACCGTGCGGTACGCGCTTTACCCGGTATGGCTGCTCAACACCACGTGGAACGGCGTGAAATACACCTTCGCCATGAACGCCCAGACGGGCAAGTTCGTCGGCGACCTTCCCGTCGACAAGAGCGCATACTGGAAGTACATCCTGCTCTACGGCGGCATCTTCGCGGCGGTGGCGTATCTTCTCGTCACGCTGTTCCAGACCCTGTAAGAAGGAGGAGACGACATGAAAAAAAGAATTCGTACCGTCATCGCGCTTCTGATCCTCGCCGCCGCGGCGTCCGTCGTCCTCGCGACCGCAGGGGCTGCGGAGGTCCCGCAGGTTGAGGGCAGGCCCCTCCTCGTCGACGGCGCAGGTCTTCTCTCGGACGTCGAAGCCGCTCAGATCGAGACCGTCGTCAAGAGCATCTCCGCGCAGTACGGCGTCGACGTGGGCATCATGACCTTCGACACCATGGACGGGTATTACAGCGTCGAAGCCTTCGCCGACGATTTCTACGATCAAAACGGCTACGGCACGGGCGACAGGTCCGGCGCCATCCTGCTGATCCTGGTCATGGCGGAGCGCGACTGGGCGGTCACGGCTGCCGGCTCCTGCAACAGGACCTTCACGGATTACGGCCGCGACAATTATCTCGTCCAGAACTTCCTCCCCTATCTGCGGAACAACGATTACGCCAAGGCGTTCAACGAATACGCGAATTCCTGCGCGGCGCTCCTCCAGTATGAGAAGGACAACGGGGTCCCGTACGATTACGACAGCAACAAGGAACCCGTCAAGCCGTTCTCCGCGGGACGCCTTCTCGGTTCCCTGCTCGCGGGTCTCGGCGCGGCGTTCGTCCCGGTGTCGAACATGAAGAGCAAGCTCAAGACCGTCCGCACCCAGTACGGCGCGAAGAACTACGCGAAGGAAAACAGCCTCAACGTGACGACGGCGAACGACTACTTCATCGGACAGCACGTCTCCCGCACGCCGATCGAACGCTCTTCGGGCTCCGGCGGCGGCACGACCACCCACATGAGCTCCGGCGGCGTCTCCCACAGCGGAAGCCACGGAAAATTCTGATCCGGAAAGGAAGCGGAGATGGGACTTCTTGACAATCTTCTGAACAAAGCGGCAAATACCGCGAAAACGGCGGTCTCGAACGGCGTCAGAAATGGCGTGAACGCCGCGGTCAACGGCGCGAAGACGGCGAATTCCCAGAACGTGCAGGCGGCCAACGCCGTCGGCGCGGACCTCGCGGGCTCCGGCGTCACGATGAAGACCGGCAAAACGGCGCAGGGATACGCCAGCGTGACCGTCACCTTCGACGCGCTCCCGACGACTCTCGCCGAACTGCAGTCGCTTCCCCTCGCCGATCTGAAAACCCCGTACGGGACCGCAGCCCTCACCGCGGCGGCTCTCAATCAGTACGAGGCGGACAGGGCGGCGACCTGCGAAATGGTCAATTTCCTCCGCGGCCCCCGTCCGATGTCCGCGTATGAAGAACAGTTCATCCGCGACCGCCTCGCCGGGAAGATGTACGTGATCCGCTCCTATTGGGCGGGCACGTCGCCGCAGAACAACTACACCCCGACCCTGCCGTACAGCATCACGTTCTATGAGGATCCGTATTCCTACCAGAACGCGGGATACTGCCGGCTGAACTGCCGGTCCTCCGGCGCGGACTCCCCCCGTCAGATCACCCTCCGCAAGAAGGAGAGCACGGGCGAATGGTTCCTGTGGGAGAATTACCTCCTGCCGGACATCCGCGTCCCCGCCGAGGCCGATCCGTGGGCCTGAGAATCGCAGATAACGACAGAAGGGCTGCCTCGCCGCGGCCCTTTTTCGCGCGCTCCGGCCTCCGGATCGCTGATTTTTCATGAAACCTTCATCCCTGCGTCTTGCAAAACGTCTCTGCTTGTGATAGAATGAAGAAAACGGCTTCTGCCGGACAGCGGCACGGTCACGACAAAGGAGCGGCACATGATGGAACTGTTTTACACGAAACCCGCGGAAAAATGGGTCGAGGCGCTTCCGATCGGAAACGGACGGCTCGGCGCGATGATATACGGCGATCCCGTACGCGAGGAGATCCAGCTCAACGAGGAGACCCTCTGGGACGGGCGTTTCGATCCCGAAGCCGACAATCCCGAGACGCCGGAACACCTCGGCGAGATCCGCGAGGCGATCTTCGCGGGGGATTGGGCGCGCGGCGAGGAGCTGACGCAGAAATACATGGTCTGCCGCGGGGATGGCAGCGGCCGGGGCCACGGACTGAACCTGAACTACGGTTCGTTCCAGACGGCGGGCTCTCTCCGGATCGCGTACCGCGGCGCGGACGGAGGGATCCCCGCGGATTACCGCCGCTCGCTCGATCTCGAATCGGGCCTCGCGACGGTCTCGTTCACCCGGGACGACAGAAGGATCGTCTCCCGCGTCTTCTCGTCCTTCGCGCGCGGCGTGATCCTGTACGAGATCACGGTGGACGGGCCCCTTTCGCTCGATCTCTCCTATGAAAACGAGCTCGGGTGCGCGGAATACGCCCCGGACGCGATCACCTTCCGCCATGCGTTCCCCGACTCCGAGGCATACGCCGTCCTCGCCGCGCTGGAAACCGAGGGCGGGACCTCTTCCGCCGACGCGGACGGGGTGCATCTGAACGGGATCACCCGCCTGACGGTCCGCCTCGACGTGCGCACGACCTATATCCGTCCCGGCATCGACGGCATGCCGCGCCCCTCGAACGACCCCGACGCGGCCCTCGCGAAAGCCGAAGCGGCGATCCGGGCGGCGTCCGGCAGCTTCGACACTCTCCTCGGCGAGAGCGCGGCGATCCTTTCCTCCCTGCTCGGACGCGCGAAGATCGCGCTCGACTACGCCGATCACACCCCCGACAGCCTCCCGACGGACGAGCGCGTCGAACGCATGCGCGGGGGCAGGGACGACACGGGTCTGCTCCTCACCTACTTCACCTTCGGACGGTATCTTCTGATCTCGTCCTCGTACAACTGCGTCCTGCCCGCGAACCTGCAGGGCATCTGGAGCGGCGACTACGACACGATCTGGTCGGCGGACTACCACATCAACATCAATCTGCAGATGAACTACTGGCTCGCGGAGACCTGCCGCATGCCGGAGCTCACGAAACCCCTCTTCGACTACATCCGCTTCCTCTCCGCCCACGGACGCCGCACCGCTGAAATCCAGTACCGGGCAGACGGCTGGGTCGCCCACACGATCACGAATCCCTGGGGCTTTACCGCGCCGGGCGAGGGGGCAAGCTGGGGATCCTTCACCTGCGCGGGCGCGTGGTGCTGCCAGCACATCCGGGAGCGCTATCTCTTCTCCGGCGATCCCGACGTCCTGCGCGAGAACTATGACATCCTCCGCGGCGCGTGCGAGTTCTTCCTCGATTTCCTCGTGACCGATCCGCGGACCGGGTATCTCGTCACCTGCCCGTCGAACTCCCCGGAAAACCGGTTCGTCACCGACACCGGGACCTGGTCGATCTGCGCCGGTCCGACGATGGACAGCGAGATCCTGCGCATGCTCTTCACGACGACGGCGGACGCCTGCGATCTGCTCCGCATGGACGAAGACTTCGCCGAAGTGCTCCGCGAAACCGCCGCGAAGCTCCCGCCGATCCGGATCGGGAAGCACGGGCAGATCATGGAGTGGAGCGAGGACTTCGACGAGGCGGAGCCCGGTCACCGGCACATCTCCCACCTCTTCGCGCTGCATCCCGGCGACGAGATCACGAAAGAGGGCACCCCCGCTCTCTTCGACGCCGCGCGGGTCACGCTCGAAAGACGGCTCGCGGCGGGCGGCGGACGGCATC
>JAFYBI010000221.1 GCA_017540285.1 Clostridia bacterium
ACCATTCCCTATGACGAGGGCTGGCGGATCACGGTCGACGGGGAGGCATGCACGCCCGTGCCGGTCCTCGGCGACAGTCTGATCGCCCTCCGCCTCTCCCCCGGGGAGCACACGCTCGTCTTCGAATACGACCCGGCCTGCGTGCGTCAGGGGCTTGTCCTCTCGACGGCGGGCCTCGCCCTCTTCTCGCTTCTCTGCGTCCTCGAAAACAAACTGCCAACCAAAAGAAGGAAACGGACCGCATCATGATCGAAACCTTATACGGAAAAATCTTTGAAATCAACGCCGCGTCCTGCGCCGTCGTCATCGAATGCGCGGGCGTCGGCTACCGCGTGACCGTCACCGCGCCGACGATCGCGAAGCTCCCGTCCCCGAAATTCGCGCCGGACGGCTCCACGCTCGACTCCCCGCCCGTCCGCATCTACACGCACATGGCGGTGCGCGAGGACGCGGTCGAGCTCTACGGCTTTGCCGACCGGGAGGAGCTCGACATGTACAAGCTCCTCATCTCCGTCTCCGGCGTGGGACCGAAGGCCGGGCTGTCGATCCTCTCGCTCCTGACGCCCCGCAAGCTGGCGGCCGCCGTCGCCTCCGGGGATTCGAAGGGGATCGCGCGCGCGCCTGGCGTGGGACCGAAGACGGCGTCCCGCGTCGTGCTCGAGCTGAAGGACAAGATCCCGAAGAAGTTCCCGCATTTCACGGACCGCTACGACACCGGGGACGCCGAGCCATCCCCCGCCGCGAATCCGACCGCCGCACTCGCCGACGCGAAGGAGGTCCTTCTGACCCTCGGCTACAGCCGCTCGGAGATCACCGCCGCCATGAAGCACGTCGATCCCTCGGCGGAGGCGGACGTCATCATCAAGAACGCCCTCGCCGCGCTGATGAAAGGATAAGCCATGGACGAAGAATTTGACTTTGAAAACCGGATCATGACCACCTCGATCACGGCGGAGGACCGGGAAAACGAAAACGCCCTCCGGCCGAAGACCCTCGACGAGTACATCGGGCAAGAAAAGGCGAAGGAAAATCTGAAGATCATGATCGGCGCGGCCAAGCTGCGCGGAGAGCCGCTCTCGCACCTTTTGTTCTACGGCCCGCCCGGACTCGGCAAGACCACGCTGGCGATGATCATCGCGCAGGAGATGGGGGTCGAATTGAAAATCACGGCGGGGCCCGCGATCGAGAAGAAGGGGGATCTCACGGCGATCCTCGCGGGGCTCGGCGACGGGGACGTGCTCTTCATCGACGAGATCCACCGTCTTCCCCGGACGATGGAGGAGATCCTCTATCCGGCGATGGAGGACTTCGCGTGCGACTTCGTGATCGGCACGGGGCCCGCCGCGCACAGCATCCACCTGCCGCTCTCGCACTTCACCCTGATCGGGGCGACGACGCGCGCGGGGCAGCTTTCCCGTCCGCTGCGGGACCGTTTCGGCGGGCAGATGCGCCTCGAGCTCTATACCCCGGCGGAGCTCTCGATCATCGTGAAGCGTTCGGCGGCGATCCTCGACGTACCGATCGACGCGGATGCCGCCCTGGAGATCGCCTCCCGGTCACGCGGCACGCCGCGCATCGCGAACCGGCTCCTGAAATGGGTCCGGGACTACGCGCAGGTGCGGGGGAACGGCCGGATCGACATGACGATGGCGCAGGAAGCGCTCGCGATGATGGAGATCGACGAGCTCGGCCTCGACCGCACGGACCGGCGTATGCTCGAGACGATCATACGGTATTACGGCGGCGGTCCAGTGGGGCTGGAAGCGCTGGCGGCAACGATCGGCGAGGAGGCGGTGACGCTCGAGGACGTCTGCGAGCCGTATCTTTTGCAGATCGGGTTCCTCGCGCGGACGCTGCGCGGGCGGATGGTGACGCGGATGGGGTACGATCACCTCGGGATCCCGTATCCCGAGCGCGGACCGTCGGATCCCGCGGAGAATGCCGTCACGCCAGACGAGCAGGTTGCGATGAACTTTGAGGAGGACGAATAACCGGCTGTCGCTGAGCCGGGCGGTGCCCGGAGGCACATGACGAACTCGCCTGCGCCGGGCGGTACCCGGAGACATGAGACGGGAGCACTTCGCACGCCCGTTCACCAAC
>JAFYBI010000222.1 GCA_017540285.1 Clostridia bacterium
AGAGGACCGCCTTCGCGACGTCCTCGATCCGACAGCCGCGTCCGAGCGGGACCTTCGCCTCGTAGAACTTCCGCACGTCGGCGACCGTCTTCGCGCCCGGGACCTTCCCGGCGTTGAGATACTGCACGAACAGGCCCTTGACCGGATCGCTCCACAGCGGCCCGTCGAGGAAATTGCCCGGGCAGACCGCGTTGACCTTGATCCCGAACGGTGCGAGCTCCATCGCGAACGACTGCGTCAGGCCGATGCCGCCGAATTTCGAGCCCGCGTAGGCGAAGTTCTTGTTCGAACCCTCGAGGCCGGACTTCGAGTTGATCTCGATGATATCCGCCATATATTCCGGCGATGCCGCGCGCTGCAGCTTCATGACCGCGGAGGCGTACTTCGCGCAGAGGAAGTAGGCCGTGTAGTTGACCGACGTGACCAGCTCGAGGTTCTTTTTCGTCATCTCCTCGAGCGAGCCCGCGCGGACGATCCCGGCGTTGTTGACGAAAATGTCGAGACCGCCGAAGGCGAGGACCGTATCCTCGATCATCTGCCGGACGCTGTCCTCGTCGGAGACGTTCGCGGAAACCGCCAGGGTCGCCGCGCCGGTCTTCTCCGCGATCTCCGCCGCCGTCGCCTTCGCACCGTCGAAGTTCATGTCGGCGATGACCACTGCCGCGCCTTCGTTCGCGAGGAACTCCGCGATGCCCGCGCCGAAGCCCTGCGCCGATCCCGTGACGACGGCGATTTTGCCCGCGAGCTTCTTCGCCGCGCCGGGAGCGAGGGAGACCTTCGCGCGGTAGCTCTCGACTTCCCAGTTGACGATGAAGTCCACCATCGCCGGAGCCATGTGCCGCACACCGCCGAAATTCCCGGCCATGACGGTGATCGCCATGCAGTCCGTCCAGACCGCCGCCGCCGTCTTCGCTTCTTTCAGCGTCCTGCCGATCGTGAACATGCCGACGCCGCGCGCGAGGGCGACCTTCGGGGCAAACCCGCGGCGGGCCTTCAGTTCGTCGAACGCCGCCCGGATGCCCTCCGGGGTAAAGTCCTCGAGCCAGAGCGGCTCGGCCTTGCAGTAGACGATGTGGTCGGGGGAGAGGGGCTCCTTCAGAACGGAGAACGCCTCGGCGGAAGCGGCGAAATCGAGGGCCGTTCTGTTCGCCGTGAAGACGACGGCCGCGCCGCCCTCTTCGTCGTACAGCATGCGCAGAACGGGCGCGATCTTCGCGGCTGCCGTGCGGTCGGCGTCGGCTTCGGTGAAGTCGGGGCGGACCTTGATTTCCGCGTCGAGCTTCTCCATCACGGAGGAGACGAGGGCGTCGAGCGCCTCGCCGGAATCCGCCGCGAAGAAGATGCCGTGATTCTGCAGGAACACCACGTCGGCGTCGCGTCCGGTCCCGGCCCGGTAGGCCTGCATCATCGAACGGCACCGGGACGCGAGGATGTAGCCGGGCTCGCATTCGTCGACCCAGACGGCGTCGGGGAAGAGGCGCTTCATGCCGTCCTTGCCCGCCTGCGAGCAGGTCAGGGCGTTGACGCGGGACGGATGGACGTGCAGGATGAACTTCTGCGGGAAGAGATCGTGCAGCAGGGTCTCGACGGAGGGACGCTTCGCCTCCTCGCCGGGGAGCTTTGCCGCCATCATGTCGGCGAGGACTTCCGCTTCGCGCGCCGCCTGATCGGAGGGATAGGTCTTCTCCCAGATCGCGGCGAGCTTCGCGCGGTCCATCTTGACGAATCCCTCTTCGGTGATTGTGGCGAGGGAGGTGCCGCTGCCCTTGATCCAGAGGGTGTCCTCGGTCTTCATCGAGGTGTTTCCGCCGCCCGCGAGGACGAATCCC
>JAFYBI010000223.1 GCA_017540285.1 Clostridia bacterium
AATTCTCCACGCGCACGCAGTCGTCTCCCTCGGATTCATAGACCTCGTTCGCGAGCTTCGCGAGGTTGAGCCCGGCGGCGGTCAGGTAGAAATTGCTCCGCCCCTGTCTGAGGTTCACTTCAAAGACGCGGTAGTCGTCCTCCGTCCCTTCGCGCAGCTTGATGTCAAAGTTCGAGAAGCCGGTGTAGCCGATCGCCTCGAGCATGTCCTTGATCTTCTCGGCGACGGGCAGGTCGGAGACCGGTTCGGTCACGATCGCCGCGTGGTTGCCGAGGCCCTTCGGGGTGTGCTCTTCGAGCATCGTGTGGCCGAGACACATCGCGCGCACCTTGCCGTGCTCGTCGGAGAAGCAGGTGAGGACGCGCATCTGCGAGTCGCCGCCCGCGATGAATTCCTGCAGGATCATCTTGTCGGGATAGCCTGCGCCGTAGATCGTGTTCACGATCCCCTCGGCCTCTTCCGGGGTCTTTGCGACGTAGACCTTCTTCATCCCCTCGAACTCGTGCTTCCAGTAGTCCGCCGAGGAAGAGGGCTTGACGATGATCGGATAGGAGAACCTGAGCTTCTCGGGCGCGTAATCGTCGAGCGGGACCTTGCCCGTCAGGATGACCGTGTCCGGGTGCGGGATGCCGAATTTGTCGCAGGTCTCGTAGAATTCCGCCTTTTTCGCGACGGAGGAGAGCAGGGAGGCCGGCGGATAGGGGATGACGAAATCCGAGAGCTCCTCGCGGTTCCGGATGATCATCGAGACATAGTCGTCCGTGCAGCCGAAGAGGATCATGCGGTCCCCGATGTGCGCGTCGGCGAAGCGGTGCAGCTCGTCGAGCATCACGGCGTCGTCGTCCATGTGCGGGACGGCCTTGAAATCGAGGATCCGCGAGTATTTCGTCGCGGAGACGGCATAGCGCCCGAACGCGTAGGATTTCACGCCGTAGGCCTCGTGGAAGGCGCGGGCGACGTTGTAGCAGTTGAGGTCGGCTCCGATGATGACCGGGGTGACGGTTTTTTCCATGATGTGCCTCGCTTTTATTCCATAAACTGTTTGTGCCAGGTGAGGAAGGTGTACGCCGTCCAGATCTTGCGCTGGTTGCGGATGGCGCCGGACTTGTGGTCGTCGAGGAGCTTCATGAGCGCGTTCGCGTCGAAGTATTCCGCGGCGGCGTCGGAGGTGAACGCCTCTTTCGCATAGCCATAGTACCTATCTTCCATGAACCACTGCCGGATCGGGACCGGGAAGCCCTTCTTCGGGCGGTGCGCCCACGCGTCGGGGAGGGTCTTGTTCGCGGCGGTGCGGAGAACGGCCTTGGTGTCGTGCCCGTCGATCTTATAGGCGGACGGGAGCATCTGCGCCTCCGCCATGACCTCGCGGTCGAGATAGGGCACGCGGAGCTCGAGGGAGTGCGCCATGCTCATCTTGTCGGCTTTGAGGAGGATGTCGCCCGGGAGCCAGAGGTTGAGGTCGAGATACTGCTTCTTCTCGAGCTCGGAGAGCCCCTTCGTTTTGGCGTAGATCGGCGCGGTGACGTCGCGGACAGACGGTCCCTTTTTGTATTTTTCGTTCAGGATCGAGACCGCCTCATCCTCCGGGAAGACCAGCGCCTGCCCGATGAAGTAGTCCTCCGGGACGCCCGAGCCCTTGATGAGAAAGTCGTGGCCCTTGAAGTAGGGCAGACGGGACGAGAGGGAAGCGGCGCCGCGGCGGAGGAATCCGGGAAGGCGCTTGTACCGGCGCATCATCGGGGTCTCGTCGTACCATTCGTAGCCCGCGTAGATCTCGTCCGCGCCCTCGCCCGA
>JAFYBI010000224.1 GCA_017540285.1 Clostridia bacterium
CTTGGGCGGGAGGTTTGTTCGACTGCGGCAAACCTCCCGGTCAGCCTGCAGTCTCCGGTGCGTTGTACGTTTTCAAACAGCACTCTCCATAAAAAAGATTTATCATCAGGCCTTGCGGCCGGACAACCGCGATCGGTTCACGCAAAGGTTTTGGACGCGATCCTGTCCCATGCCCGGTCCTCGCACCAGTACACGGTCCGCGCCCCGACGTCGTACACCATCGAGACGACGGTCGGGCAGACCTCCTGCGACACGGCTTTCAGAACGGCGAAGCAGTCCTCGGCGTCAAAGTCCTCCGATGCGCCGCGGAGCATCTCTTCCGCCTTTTGATACCGGTCCCATCCCATCCACGGGTGCTCTTCGGCATTCCCCTTGAAGGGAGAGAAATTCGTCAGGATCGCGTAACCGGGCTTCTCGTAAAACCGGCAGCCCTGACCGGGGATCACGTGCAGCACGTTCCCGCCGGCATCCGAGAGCGACGCCATGAAGGTCACGCCGGGGATGCTCGACACCTTCCCGCTCTCCGCGATCCGCCGGACGTCGCCGAAGGTCTTCTTTTCGAGGAGGAGATCGATATCGAGGTGAAGGATGTCGACGCCCTCCCCCTGCGGATCGCTCCGCGCGTCGTACGGCCAGCAGGTCGGCATCCCGACGAAGTCCCCGCGTTCGTTCGCACCGAAGAGCGGGAGCCAGCCCTCGGCCGCGTCAAGGATCTCGATATATACGCCGTCATCCGTCGCCCGTACCCGGTGCTGCATGCCGAGCAGATCGAGATTCCAGCCGACGACGGTCTTTCTTTTATTGACGCAGATACTGGTACACATGATACACCTCACGTTTTCTCTTTGCCGTCTCATCCGTAGTATTTTTCGATCCCGCCGTATCCTTTGATCAGCTTGCCCTGACGGGTTTTTGCGAGAAAGAAGCGCAGCCGCTTCTGAAATTCCTCGGGACGTCTGCGCGCGTCTTCGATGTAGGCGACGCGGATGCGCCTGTACGAATCGGTGAACCGCTCGTAGTTCTTCCACGCGTCCGGATCCTGCCGCAGCGCGTCGAGGATGTCCGCCGGATATACAAACGGCGCTTCGATGACGGGCAGAACGCTTTCCCGGACGCTCGGATGGATCATGCCGTGCGCGTCGAGCCAGATGAGCCGCTCGATGTTCGGGCGCGAATAGGGGCTTCCCTTTCGCCGCGGCGTGAAGCGCTGGGCGCGGTGAAGCGCATCCGTGTGCCTGACGGTGCTGTCGATCCAGCCGAAGCAGAGGGCCTCCTCCACGGCGTCGTTATAGGACAGGCACGGCTCTCCCGAGTCCTTCATCGGATAGACGAGCCAGATCTCGCGCTCGGTCTCGAACCGCTCCTCGAGATACCGCCGCCAGACAGTTCTGTCGCTCGTGTAAAACGGATTGCCGCACGCCATGCCATCCTCCGGAAGATCATTCATCGTTGTCCCCGCGCTCCGTCAGCAGGACCTTTTCCCGCCCCCGCATTTCGACCTCGCCGAACACGACCGCATAGCCGTCGCCGAGGATCAGAACGGCGTCGAAGCAGGCGATCGCCGCCTCCACCGCGTCGGACAGAGGGAGCCGGAGCCCGTCGAGCGCGCCGTCCGGGGAGAGGATGTCACAGAGCCCGCCGTGCGTCCGAACAAACCGCTCGAACGCGGGCTGACGGTCGAGGTCGCCGCCCTGCAGGCGGATCTTCGCGGGATCGATCAGATCGCCGGACCGATGGCAGAAGCGCGACAGCCCGCGGTAACGCTTTTTCGGCGTCGTCAGCTCGTAAAGAAGGCGTTCCCGGCGGGATTTTCGGATATAGGAGGAGACGAACCGCTCCTCGGGTGAGTGTTCCATCATCATTGATTCCTGATTCGTGATTTCGCGGAAGCGGGGAGCCGTTCCCTCTTCCCGGACGGTCGGATGAGCCGCGCTTCAGGACGGCTGCACGCACAAACAGGCAAGTCAGATCCGCTTCTCGATCTCGTACGCCAGATGGCCCTTCGGATAATCCTTGAGCGTCCCGCGCGCGGTATACCCGTTCTTGAAGAAAAAGTCCGCGCTCCAGTCGCACACCTGCGAAAGCAGAATGTATGCGCCGTTCTCTTTGGCCTCCCGCTCGGCGACGCGGAGGAGATAGGAGCCAATACCGCGGCTGCGCCAGGCTTCTTCCACCCAGATGCCGCCGATGTCGGCAGTGTCGTCGCCGTCCACGTCCGACACGACTGCGGCGATTATGCTGCCGTCCCGATCCACCAGCTTCTTCGAGAGCGAGACCGTCTCATGCCCGACCGGTACAAACAGATCGCAGTACCGGTTGAGGCCTGCACGGATGACGGCGGCGTCTTCCCGGCTTCCGCTCCGCACGGTAAACCGCGTCTCGGCTTCGTTGTTTTGCGGCACGTAATCGGGGGATTCCCGATCGAGCCACTTCGACATGGACCAGCCATTGTGCCCCCGCGGGACGTCCTTGTTGACGGTGAAGACCTCGAATCCGTGCTTTTCGTACAGCGGCCTTGCCATGTAATCGACCGTGCCGAGGCAGAGGTAATAGCACCCTTCTTCCCGCGCAGCGCGTTCAGCCGCCCGGATCAGCATGGACCCGAGCCCCTGCCCGCGATACCGGTCGTCCGTCCACAGGCAGGCAAGCACGGACCGTCCCCAGGGATAAACATGGACGATGCATCCGGCGACAATGTTTCCCTCTTCGTCCTCCGCTTTGAAGACGATCTGCTTCTCTTCGGTATGAGGCTCGGCCGGTGCCATGGAATCGGCATATTCGCCGATCTTTTTTTCGATGAGCGCTTCCTCTTCCTCGGTCAGAGGCTTGATTTCGTATTTCATCTGAGACATGTTCATCAAAGGTCCTTCTCAACAATGTAGTAAGTATGATCCTTCGGCAGATCCGGCAGCACGGCGGCGGCATGATATCCGTTTTTCAGGAAGAAATCGATGTTCCAGTCATAGATCTCTTCCGCGATGAATTTGACCGCGCCTTTTTCTTTGGCTTTCTTTTCAAAGTGTTTCAAGAGCCTGGTTCCCAGACCCCGGCCGCGGTATTCCTCATCGACCCATATCTTCCAGATCCAACCGGCGTCAACTTCGGTTACTCCCGCCATGATCGCGGCGACGACCCTGCCGTTTTCATCGACCAGTTTTCGATTGATCTTTATGTAATCGTGTTTTGGCTTGCGGAAGGTCTGATTATACGCATGCAGTTTATCGTCGATCAGCTCGCCGTCTTCTTCGGTGCCGTCCGTGATTTCAAGCCTGATCGGTTTGCACGGTCTTTTCGCGTGCGCTCTGTCGAAGCGCTTGAAGAGCTTATAATCCTCGTGC
>JAFYBI010000225.1 GCA_017540285.1 Clostridia bacterium
GCCCAGTCCTGCGCCTCGGTGCCGCCCGCGCCCGGATGGAAGGAGAGGATCGCGTTGTTCTGGTCATATTCGCCGGAGAGCAGGATCTCGATGCGCTGGGTCTCCTCTTCCTCGCGGATCTCCTTTTCCGCGGTCTCGACCTCGCCGATGAGGGATTCGTCGTTCTCCTCGATGGCGAGCTCCGCGAGGGTGATCGTGTCCTCGAGCTTGGCGGAGAGCGCTTCGAATTTATGGATCTTGTCCTTCAGCCGCTTGATCTCCCGAAGCGTCTTGCCGGAGGTCTCCTGATCGTTCCAGAAGGCGGCGTCGGAGGTCGTGGCCTCGAGGTCCTTGACCTTTTGGCGCAGGTCCTCGATGCGGAGCGCGCTGCCCAGCTCGGTGATATCGGCGCGGAAGTTTTCGAGTCTGTATTTTGCTTCTTCAAGTGCGAGAATCATAGGGGTGTCCTCCGTGGTTCAGTCAGATTTCGGGAAATTCGAGTTCTTCGCCCGGGATGCTCTTGCGAGGCCTGCCCGGGATTCGCTTCAGGGGATCATAGCGGAAGCGCCGGCAGCAGAACGAAGCCTTCACGACGCCGATCCGCCGGCAAAGCATGCTGTCGGGATCGGAGAGGGTTTCGGCTGCCGCGCAGTTTTTGCAGTTTTTTTCGATTCTGTCGTCCGCTTTCATAGGGACCTCCCGGTTGAATTTCCGCGTACATACGCCCATCTATATTATTATACGGGACAATTGTGAATAAATCAAGTGCATCGGGAGATTTTGCGCCGTTGATTTTCCGCTGCGCCTGCCGTCAGGCCCGCGGGCATTCCGCACGATTCCCCTCCTCTCCCGCGGGCGTTCTGTGGTCAAATCCACGAATTCGCCCCCGCGGCGCGTTATTTTCGTTTTTTCCCTTGACAGGGAGGGAGAAAGCGCGTATAATTATACGAAATACTGATAAAAAATTCTTGCAGGGAGGACGATTCGGTGACGAAAGTCTTCATCGACGGCAGCGCGGGGACGACGGGGCTCCGCATTCACGAGCGGCTCGCGGCGCGGCGGGATCTCACGCTCATCACGCTCTCCGAAGAGCGGCGGAAGGATCCCCTGGCCCGGCAGGAAGCGCTGAATGCGGCGGATGTCGCGTTTCTGTGCCTCCCGGACGCGGCGGCGGAAGAGGCGGCGCAGTGGACAATGAATCCCTCCACGGCCCTGATCGATACCTCGACGGCGCACCGCACGGCGGACGGCTGGGTCTACGGTTTTCCGGAGCTGCCCGGCCTGCGCGAGCAGATCCGGTCCTCCCGGCGCATCGCCAACCCGGGCTGTCACGCGAGCGGGTTCATCGCTCTCGTCGCGCCGCTCGTCCTCTCCGGCATTCTGCCGGCATCCGCCGCGCTTTCCTGCTTTTCCCTCACCGGATATTCCGGCGGCGGGAAGAAGATGATCGCGGAGTACGAATCGGAGGGCAGGGATCCCCTCCTCGACGCGCCGCGCGCTTACGGCCTCGGGCAGGCGCACAAGCATCTCCCCGAGATGAAAGCGGTCTCCGGGCTCGACGCAGCGCCGGTCTTTCTGCCGGTCGTCGCGCCGTATTACGCCGGGATGGAGGTCACAGTCCCGCTCTTCTCCCCGATGATTTGCGGGAGTGCCGACGACATCCGGGCATGCTACCGCGAGACCTACCGCGAAGGGCTGATCCGGTACGCGGACGGTGCGGACGAGGGCGGATTCCTCTCCGCCGCCCGGTTCGCCGGACGGGACGACATGGAGGTCGCCGTCTTCGGCAATGAGGAGCGCATCGTGCTCGCGGCGCGCTTCGACAATCTCGGCAAGGGGGCGTCCGGCGCGGCGATCCAGAACATGAACATCCTGCTCGGCGTTGACGAGACCTGCGGACTGGTGGTGTGAGGATATGACCGAGGAAGTTCTCCTGCAGCCGATGACCATCGATGACTACGAGGAAGTCCGCGCGCTGTGGATGACGATCTCGGGCTTCGGGATCCGCGCGCTCGACGACTCCCGGGAGGACATCGACCGCTTCATCCGGCGCAATCCCACCACCAGCGTGGTCGCCCGCGTGGACGGCCGGATCGTGGGGTCCATCCTCTGCGGCTCGGACGGTCGGCAGGGCGCCCTGTACCATGTGTGCGTGGCGAAGCCGTGGCGCCGTCACGGGATCGGGACGATGATGGTGGCCTACTGCATGCGGGAGCTGAGCAGCATGGGGATCAACAAGGTCTCTCTGATCGCCTTCCGCCGCAACGACGTGGGCAACGCCTTCTGGAAGAACATCGGCTGGACCCAGTCGGACGTCAATTACTACGAATTTATTCTGAACGAAAACAACATCACGCAGTTTATAGGGGATGACAATGGAAATGCGTAAGATACCCGGCGGCGTAACGGCTGCCATCGGCTTCTCCGCCTCCTCCTGCATGGCGGGGATCAAATACAAAAACCGCGCCGACATGGCGATGATCTTCTCCGACGCGCCCTGTGCGGCAGCCGGGACCTTCACGAGCAACGTGGTGAAGGCCGCGCCCGTCCTGTGGGACCGCGAGATCGTGACGGACGGGGAGCCGGTGCGGGCCGTGGTGGTCAACTCCGGCATCGCCAACGCAGGCACCGGCCGGGAGGGCATGCGGATCTGCGAAAAGACCGCCGAGGCAGTCGGAGGGCGGCTCGGCATCCCTGCCCGCTCCGTGCTGATCGGATCCACCGGGGTCATCGGCATGCAGATCCCGCTCCATAAGATCGAGGCGGGCGTCGCCATGCTGGCGGACGGTCTGGACCACACCCTCGCCAAGGGCACGGAGGCCAGTCGGGCGATCATGACGACGGACACCGTCAACAAGGAAACCGCTTACGTGATCGAGCTGCCGAACGCCGAGGGAACGGGTACCGTACCGGTGACCGTCGGCGGCATGAGCAAGGGCTCCGGCATGATCCACCCCAACATGTGCACCATGCTTGCCTACATCACCACGGACTGCGCCATCGATCAGGCGCTTTTGCAGAAGCTGGTCAGCGGCATCGTCGCGGACACCTTCAACATGATCTCCGTGGACGGGGACACCTCCACCAACGACACCCTTCTGGTCCTGGCGAACGGGAAGGCGGGCAACCGTACGATCACGGAAGAGGACGAAAGCTGCCGGGCGTTTGCCGAAGCCCTCTTCGCCGTATGCCGGGAGCTGGCCGTGAAGATGGCCGCCGACGGGGAAGGCGCGACCCGGCTCATCGAATCCACCGTGATTCACATGGACACGAAGGAAAACGCCCGCGTGCTGGCGCGTTCCGTGGTCTCC
>JAFYBI010000226.1 GCA_017540285.1 Clostridia bacterium
GAGGGCGGCTCCGGAGCCCTCTTGTCCGCCGTCCGCGCAGGACAGCAAATCAATGGGAGAAAGCTCCGCAGAGCTTTCTCTGACCTTTTCCTCTCCTTCTCAAAGGAGATCGCCAGCACTCCACCTGCAAGCGCAGCCGCGCAGACGAAATGTGCGTCCGTTCTCCGCGGGCTTGCGCAGTGAGCCCGCCTCCTGTCCCCGGGCACCGCCCGGTGAGCCCGCCTCCTGTCTCCGGGCACCGCCCGGTGAGCCCGCCTTTTGTCTCCGCGGACCCCGCGGCGCGCGCTCTTTTGTCCCCGGGCACCGCCCGGACCCCGCGCCGCGGCAAAATTTTCCCAAAAAATAAATCGAAAATCTCTTGACAACCCGACGAGAATATGTCATAATAGTGTCGCTGATGCTATTATACACAGTCCCTTCGGATTTGTCAATAGAGTTTCGATTAATTTATGCCAAAATTTTAAGGAGAATCATCTTATGTGCGGGCGATACCAGGCATGGGTCGAGGACGATGCCCTCGTGGAGATCCTCGAAATGGAAAAACAAGGCGCCGCGGAGCGGTATCTGCGGCAGGCGGAGGTCTTCCCCGGCACCGTCCAGCCCCTCCTCTACGGCTCCCTCGTGCGCGTGCGGGCCCACCTCTCCCTCTGGGGCATCCCCCTCGCGCCGTGGGGCAGAAAGGGCACCCTCATCAACGCGCGCGCGGAAACGGCGGCGGAAAAAACCCTCTTCCGCCCGGCCTTCGACCGCGATCCCGCCCCCCAGCCAAAAGCCCGGCGCGCGGCGGTCGTGACCTCCGGTTATTTCGAGTGGCGGGACGGCGTGAAGCACCACATCACGGACGCGGACGGCTCCCCCCTCTTCCTCGGCGCCCTCGAGATCGACGAACCCTCCTCCGCCGCCGCCCCGAACATCGGCGACCTCACCGCAGCGCCGCCCCGCCGCCACGTCATCCTGACCACCCAGGCGACCGGCGCGCCCGCCCTCGTCCACGACCGCATGCCCCTCTTCCTCCCCCGCGGCCGCCTCGACGCCTGGCTCTACGATCCCGACTTCGCCCGGTATATGCTCACCCACCCGTTCCCGCTTGCAATGAAGGTGGGGTGAACGCCCTCCGCGGCCCCGATCCGTCGGGACCCGTCCGCTCTCCCCGGGCAGCAAAAAAAGGGCGGATCGCGTGAATCCGCCCCTCTTCAACGGGAAATTCTCAGACCTGTTTCTTTTCGGGAACGATCAACCCGTAGCTGCCGCTGGATCTCTTGTAAACCACACAGGTGTCGCCGGAATCCGCATCCTCGAAGGCATAGAAGGAATGCCCGAGCAGATTCATCTGGAGAACGGCCTCTTCGGCGGTCATCGGCTTGAGCGGGAAGGTCTTGACGCGGATGTCGAACGCGCCTTCCTCCTCCACCGGAGCCTCGCTGGTACCGATGGCTGCTTCCGCCGCAGCGAAGGAGGACTTCATCCTCTTCTCGAGGCGGGTCTTGTTCTTGCGGATCTGACCTTCGATGGCGTCAATGGAGCGCGTCACGGCGGTCCGGTAATCCGAGTTCGTCTCTTCCCCGCGGAAGAGCGTTCCGACAACTGAGATGGTGATCTCCGCACAGACGGTATCGCGTACTTTCCGGAACGTCACGGCGGCGTCCGCGCCTCTCGGGAAGTAGCGATCGAATTTCGCGAGCTTTCTCTCGACGAATTCCCGCATATCGTCGCTGATGTTGACCTGTCTGCCGATAATGTTGATGTTCATGATCGTACCATCCTTTATGGAATTTGCCGTCCGGGATGCGCGCCGCAGGTCCGCCTTTGTCGGTCTTACTTGTGACGAATTTCCCTTCCGGCAGCTTTATTATACCACACCCGGCGCCCGGAGTTGTGGACGATTTGTTAAAGTTTACAGGAAGGCCGCCAGAAAATGAGGCCTACATGGTGAAAATACCGGAGAGCGGGCGGGGGAAACGGAAAACGGCCGTGCGGCCGCGCCAGAATGCGCAGACACCCAGCCGTTCGATCCTTTCCTGCCTCAATTCAGATAGCCCTGCCGGTACAAAAGCTCCGCGATCAGGACGCCGCCGCCGGCCGCACCGCGCAGCGTGTTGTGCGACAGCCCGACGAACTTGTAGTCGAACATCGTGTCCGGGCGGAGACGGCCGCAGGAGACGCCCATGCCGCCCCAGAGGTCGCGGTCGAGGCGGGTCTGCGGACGGTTCTCTTCCTCGAAGTAGGTGATGAACTGCTTCGGCGCGGAGGGCAGATCCAGCATCTGCGGGAGGCCGCGGAAGCTCTTCCACTCCGCGAGGATCGTCTCCTTCGGCGGGGTGTTGTCGAAGGACATGAACACCGCGGCGGTGTGACCGTCGGAAACGGGGACGCGGATACACTGCGACGTGACGAGCGGCGTCTTCGTCGGGACGATCACGCCGTTTCTGACGTCGCCCCAGATCTTGAGGGGCTCGCGCTCGCTCTTCTCCTCTTCGCCGCCGATATAGGGGATGACGTTGTCGGTCATCTCGGGCCAGGTGTCGAAGGTCTTGCCCGCGCCGGAGATGGCCTGATAGGTGGTAACGAGGACCTCGCGCAGACCGTACTTGCGCAGGGGCGTGAGCATCGGGACGTAGCTCTGGATCGAGCAGTTCGGCTTGACGGCGATGAAGCCGCGCGTCGTGCCGAGGCGTCTCCGCTGGTGCTCGATGACGGCGAGATGGTCGGCGTTGATCTCCGGGATGACCATCGGGACGTCGCTCTGCCAGCGGTTGGCGGAATTGTTGGAGATCACGGGGATCTCCGCCTTCGCGTAACGCTCCTCGAGGGCGAGGATCTCTTCTTTTTTCATATCGACGGCGCAGAAGACGAAATCGGCGATCTTTCCGACCTCCTCCACCTCGGCGGCGTCGAGAACGGTCATGGAACGCACGGCCTCGGGGATCGGGGTCTTCATCTTCCAGCGGCCTCCGACGGCTTCTTCGTAGGTCCTTCCGGCGGAACGGGCGGACGCGGCGACGCCGGCCACTTCAAAATACGGGTGGTTTTCGAGCAGGGTCAGAAAGCGCTGGCCCACCATGCCGGTCGCGCCGATGACGACGCACTTCAGTTTTTCTCTCATGATAATGCCTCCGCGGAGCGATGCTCCGGATCGTTGCGGCAGCTGCGTCGGGACCTCATGTTCAAGCGGATCCGCGGCCGCAGCGGGACGGTTCGTTCGATGTTCATTATAGCATGGAATGCGGGAAGTGTCGACTTCCGGATGCACAAAATGTCATCATTTCGGGCCATCAAAATCTGGCGAATATGCACGAAGTTTGATCCGGCTGCGATTCTCTGCGCGAAGGCCGCGCGTTTTTCTCCCGCTTCCCGCTCCTTTCTCACATTCTTCCCGCAAGAACCTTGTTTTCTTCCCGGAAATATGCTACAATAAAGGCAAACCATCCCACCGCAGGAGCCCGCCATGGAACGCATTGCCAGCTTTACCGTCGATCACGACCTCCTCACGCCGGGGATCTACGTCTCCCGCCGCGACGGGGATATCACCACCTACGACCTCCGCACCCGCACGCCCAACGCCGGCGACTACATGGACAACCGCACCATGCATTCGGTCGAGCACATGTTCGCGACCTTCGTCCGCAACTCCGCCATCCGCGACGCGGTGATCTATTTCGGCCCGATGGGCTGCCAGACCGGCTTTTACCTCCTCACCCGCGGCGTCCCGGACGAAGTTGTCCTCACCGTCACGAAGGACGTGCTGCGCCAAATCCTCGCCTACGAAGGCCCGGTCTTCGGCGCGTCGCGCAAGGAATGCGGCAACTACCGAAACCTCGACCTCGGCGACGCGAAGCGGGAATGCGCCCGCTACCTCGCCGTCCTCGAATCGAAGAACAACGACTTCCGCTACGCGGCGGCGGAAGGATCGCACTGAAAAACGGAAACACCGAAAGGAGCGCGCCATGAAACGATTCACCCTCGGCACCCCCGAAGACCTCGTCCCCTCGAAATTCTGCCCCGGCTTCCGCTATGAAGAGACCCCCGTCTCCTACCCCGCCTCGAATTTCGTCTGCCGCGAGACGCCCGCCGGCTTCGTCGTCGAATTTCCCCTCGAGGACGACTGCCAGATCTTCGGCTTCGGCCTGCAGCTGAGGCAGTTCAACCACCGCGGACGCAGCCTCAAGCTCGCGGTCAACGCGGACCCCGTCACGGCCAACGGCGAGAGCCACGCGCCCGTCCCCTTCTTCGTCACGAACAAGGGTTACGGCATGTATTTCGACACGGCCCGCTATGCGGAATTCGACTGCGGCAGGCAGAAGAATCCCGTCCTCGGCGGCAAACGCGCGGTTTCCGAGGGCGGCGCGGCGGACAACGAAGCCGATCTCTACGCCGCCCGGCGGGAGAACGCGGCCTATATGACCGTGCGGATCCCGGCAGCCCGCGGCGTCGACGTCTACGTCATCGAGGGCAGGACGATCTCCGACATCGTCGCGCAGTACAACCTGCTCGCGGGCGGCGGTCCCGAGGTGCCCGCATGGGGCCTCGGCATGCTATACCGCTGCTACACGGGCTGGGACGCCGAGAAGATCAAGTCCGTCGCCGATTATTTCCGCGAGAACGACATCCCCTGCGACATCATCGGTCTCGAGCCGGGCTGGCAGACGCACGCCTATTCCTGCACTTACAAATGGAGCAGCCGCTATCCCGATCCCGACGGTTTTCTCTCGTATCTGCGGGAGCGCGGGTATCACGTCAACCTGTGGGAGCACGCCTTCACCCACCCGGACGCCGATTTCTTCGGCGAGATCGCGCCGTATTCCGGCGACTGGATGGTCTGGGGCGGCCTCGTTCCGGACTTCGCGACGCCCGAAGCGCGTAAGATCTTCGCGGATTACACGCGGACCCACCTCGTGGAGCGCGGGATCGACGGCTTCAAGCTCGACGAATGCGATTCGAGCGACAACACGGGCGGCTGGAGCTTCCCGCTGACATCCCGCTTCCCCTCGGGCCTCGACGGCGAGCAGTACCACTCCCTCTTCGGCACGCTCTACATCCAGACCCTCCTGGACGCGCTCGGCGAGAGGAAGACCCTCTCCGAGGTGCGCAACATCGGCGCGCTTGCCGCCTCCTATCCGTTCGTTCTGTACAGCGATCTGTACGATCACCGGGACTTCATCCGCGGCGTCGTGAACTCCGGGTTCTCCGGGATCCTCTGGGCGCCGGAATTCCGCTCCGCGCACTCGAAGGAGGAGTGCGTCCGCCGCATGCAGGCCGTGGTGTTCTCGGTGCAGTGCCTCGTGAACGCGTGGAACTACGACGGGATCCCGTGGGTCGTGCACGAATGCGAGGACGAGGTCAAGGAGCTGCTCCGCATCCGCGCGGGCCTCATCCCGATGCTGAAGGCGGCGTTCGAGAAGTATCACGAGACGGGCATCCCGCCGATCCGCGCCCTTGTGATGGACTACACGGACGACGCGGCGACGTACGGGATCGACAACGAATACCTGTTCTGTGAGGATCTTCTGGTCGCGCCCATCGC
>JAFYBI010000227.1 GCA_017540285.1 Clostridia bacterium
ATTCCCAAAAGCAGGAAATCCGTGAACAGAAATGCACGGAGGCGTCCGTAAGCGCCAAAGGCTTTGTTGACTCCTGTCACCTTGCTTTCCGCGAAAGCGCAGATAATGACCAGAACTACGGCTACGGCGATTAAAACTGTCGGCATTTTCCAAATCCCTCCAAAAGAATAATGATGAAATAGTCGCAGAAACGAAGATGTGCAAAATGGGTGTCTTCTCTATGCGCCGGGATCATTATACACATAAACACACAATAAGTCAAGGGGTTGTTGAAAATCTATTCAAAAATCGGCCGGCGAGGCGCATTCGAGGGGAAGAGGAGAAAACACCTGAAAAGCGCTGCGCGGGAGTTCCCCCCTTCCGTCACGGTTTCACCGTGACACCTCCCCCCAAGGGGGAGGCCACAACGTGCAGCTTCATGCCGTCATTCTGCATTCTTAATTCTTAATTCGTCATTCCGCTCTCACCGCATACAGATCCTCTCCCCCCGCGGGGTTGCGTCTCCTCACCATGATCCCGAACGCGATCATCTCGCGGCGGACGGTGCAGTAGTCGTCGTACCGCGCGCGGATCGCCTCGTCGACGGCGGATTCCGGGTAGGTCCGGCCCGGCTCGAACGCTTCGGCGAGCACCCGCAGCACCACCTCGCGCTTCTTGCGCTGCGTCGGGAGCTGCTTCAGCCGGCCGTTCTCGAAAAACGCCGCGATCACCGATTCCCGGTATTTCGTGTCGTCGTCCGGGGCGGGGGTTTTGCCGATCAGGGATTCGAGCGAGGCGGAAAAGACCGCGCGGTTCACCCGGTAGATCCGGTAAAACTGCGTCCGGCGGCATGAGACGAGGTCCGCCGCCTCCAGCTTTTTGAGGTGAAAGCTCACCGTCGCCGACGTCAGACCGAGCCGGCTCGCGAGCAGCTCCACGTAGGACTCCTCCTCCGCGAGCAGGATGCGCAGGATCGCCAGCCGCGACGCGTCCCCGAGGGCCTTGAAGACGGCGAGCGCCTGGTTCTTTTCGCTTTCATTCTCCATCGCCGGTCTCCTCCGCGTCTGCTTCTGCCTCCGCCCACGGCTCGTCCGCGTAGGTCCACCGGTCGAGGGGGAAGTACCCGCGGTCCGCGCGCCATGCCCGCCATCGGCGGAGGACCTCGTACAGCGTGCCGAGGACGATGCGGCTCTCGAAGATCTGTGCGGCCGCCTTGGGGGTGCCTTCCCGCTGCGCCGCGTCGAGGCGGGCAAGGTGCTGATCGATGAAGGCGCGGTGCAGCATGAAGGACGCCTCGGCAAACTGCGTCCACTCGGCCCGCTCGTCCTCCGTCAGACGGTCGAAGGCCGCCCGGTCCCCGACGAAGGCATCGAAAAGGCCCTCGCGTTCGAGGACGCGGCGGTTCCCGGCGAATTGTTCCGGCAGGGGCACGCGGTGATAGTGGAAGCAGAGGAAGGTTTTCGTGAGCTTCGCCATGTTGAGGCGGATCGAGAGTGCGCGCTTTTCGAGCCGGGACGCCGTCCGGAGCGCCTCTTCGGTCTTGGCGGCAATCTCTTCAGAAATCGCGGCCATCGCCTCCCGCGCCTCGCAGGTCAGGGGATACGCCGCCCTGTCCTCGGGTGTGAGATTGTAGTCGTTCATGGGATCACCTCCTTGATGTGACAGTATTATTATATCCATCTAAACACTTTCTGTCAAGAGGTGATTAGAAATTCATCTAAATAATTTTGCGGTGAGAGAGGGGATCATCGCTTTGCGGCGGGTTCAGGCGGCGTTTTTCGTCTTTCTCCCGCCCATCGCCCCCAGCACGATCGGCGCGAGGAGCATCCCGGCGGGTCCGGCGAGGCGGAATCCGAGATACGCCCCGGCGAGCGCGAGGAACGGATGCACCCCGGCGGCGCGTCCGATCACGCGGGGTTCGAGGAACTGCCGCACCAGCCAGAGCACCGCGAGCAGGACGAGGAGCGCGATCCCCCGGCCCGCGTGCCCGCCGATGATCGAAACGATCGCCCACGGCGCGAGGACCGTTCCGCATCCGAAGACCGGAAGGAAGTCCACCGCCGCCGTCACCGCCGCGATCGCCAGCGCATTTTCGACCCCGATCAGGGAAAGCCCCGCGAGGAGCTCGGCGAAGGTCACCGCAAAGAGAAGGAGCGCGCCGCGCAGGTAGGAGAACACCGCGTCCGTGCTCTGCCGAAGCCGTTCCCCAGCCGCCCGCGCCCAATCCGGGGGGAGAAGCGCGCGCATCCCCTTCGCAGCGCCGTCCGGGTCCGCCGTGAGGTAGACGAATCCGATCCCGCAGACGGCGAGGGACAGGGCGCCGCGCGGAAATCCCTGCATCAGGGAAGCGAGGGCGGAAGCCGCCGACTGCACGACGCTCCCCGCCGCCTGCCGGATCAGGGAAGGGAGGATCGATTCCCCGTCGCCGCCGAACCGCTCGAAGAGGCGTTCCGTGAGCCGCTCGAAGGGGAGGCGGTCGAGGAAGGCTTCCGCCGCGTCCGAGAAGCGCGACGCGAGGGTGGGGAGCTCCCGGATGAGGGTCCACAGCTCCCCGACGAGCTTGCCGGAGAGGAGCGCGGCAAACCAGATGGCGAGAAAGCAGAGGAGCCCCGCGTACGCCGCTCCGCCGATCCTGCGGTCCACGCGGAACGCACGGCTGACCGCTTCCGCCGAGGGAGAGGCCATCCGGGCGAGAACGTACGCCGCGAAGAGGGGCAGGAGCGCGGAGAGCAGTCCTTCCCCCGCCGTCCGCGCGATCCAAACCCCCGCCGCCACCGCCGCCGCCGTCCGCCAGCCCGGCCCCGCCGCCTTTTCCATCGCCGAATCCTCCCGTTTTTGATGTTCCCGTCCATAGTATGCCCCGATTCCGCCGAAAGTGTTTGACTTTTCGGGGAAAAGATGATACAATAGGAAGAAAGGCGCGGCGGAGCTCTCCCGACCCGTTCCGTCCGGCCTCCGTCCCTCGCTGTTCCGGCGGCGGGGACGATCACACGAACAAAAAAAGAAAGGTTCTCCGTATGAAAAAGCAGTTTGTTTCCGTCCTTCTGGCGATGCTCACACTCATCGCGCTCTTCGGCTTCGCGGCATGCTCGAACAACGCGTCCGGCAGCCCCGCGGCCCCCGGAACATCCGACTTGTCCGGCGGAGAAAGCGGTGAGACCATCATGATTCAGATCGAAATGCAGAACGGCGGCATCATCAACCTCGAGCTCTACCCGGACAAGGCGCCGATCACGGTCGAGAACTTCGTCAGCCTCGTGAACGAGAAGTTCTACGACGGCCTGATCTTCCACCGGGTCATCAAGGACTTCATGATCCAAGGCGGCGACCCGGAGGGCACGGGCTTCGGCGGCTCCGGGAAGACGATCCAGGGCGAGGTCACGGCCAACGGCGTCGCGAACGACCTCTCCCACGTGCGCGGCGTGATTTCCATGGCCCGCAGCAAGCAGATGGATTCCGCGTCCTCGCAGTTCTTCATCGTGCAGAAGGATTCGACCTACCTCGACGGGCAGTACGCGGCGTTCGACAAGGTGATCGAGGGCATGGACGTCGTGGACGAGATCGCGTCCGTCGCGACCGACCGCAATGCCCGCCCGCTCGAAGACGTGGTCATCAAGTCGATCCGCGTGATCGAATAAGCCTGCCATGCCGACCCTCACGCCCGAAGCGTTCAGCGCGCTGTACGGCCGCTGTGCCGACGCCTCGCCCGCCCTCGCCTCCCTCGATCTGCCCGACGGCGCCATGGACCGCCTCCGGACGGTGTGCGATCTGCTGATCGACAACGCGAAGCGCTTCAATCTCACCGCCATCCGCGAGCCGGAGGAGATCGTCCGCAAGCACGTCGCCGATTCGCTCATCCCGCTCGCGCTACTGCGGGACGCCGGGATCGACCTCGCCGGCCCGATCCTCGACGTCGGCACCGGCGCCGGGTTCCCGATGCTTCCGTGGGCGTGCGCCCTGCCGGAGGTTTCCGTGACCGGGCTCGACGCCACGGCGAAAAAGATTTCCCATATCCGCGCCTGCATCGACATGGCGGGCCTGTCGAACGCCGCCGCCGTGCAGGGCAGAGCCGAAGAATGCGCCCGGGAGGACATGCGGGAGCGGTATCCCCTCGTCACCGCGCGCGCCGTTGCGGCCATGCCCGTCCTCTGCGAGCTCTGCGCGCCGCTCACGAAGGTCGGCGGAGCCTTTGCCGCGCTCAAATCCCACGCCGAAGAGGAGATCCGGGACGCCGAAGCAGCCGCCGAAGCGCTGGGGCTCGACGCGCTGACGGTCCTCCCCTACGAGCTTCCCGGAGGCGACGCGCGGACCCTCGTCGTCTACCGCAAAACCCGCCCCACCCCGGCGAAATATCCCCGCCGCTATGCCGAAATCACAAAACAGCCCATCGCGTGACCTCCGCGCCGATTCCCCGACGGCATGCGGCGCGATCCCGGCTTCCCGAACGAAATCCCGCTTTCATGCGGGATTTTTGCATTCTCCCCCGAAAATAACCCCCGATTCCCCGGCTGAGAGCGACAGAATCGCGCGCCCGCCCGTGGTATAATCAGGGCGTAAAGAAAACGGGCGGCATGCCGGGATGACTGCGCGATCCGCTGCTTTCGTCGGTCCGCATGCCGCCGTATCCCGTATAAAGAAGGAGGACAAACATCAATGTTCTGGGGTTCGCTCAATGAGATCAGCCGGGTGGTGCGGGAGGTCCCGATCGGGGAAATCGAGGTGCCGGAGGGGAGAGTGCGCCGGCGGGAGGGGGACCTCGCGGCCGAAGAAGCGCTGCGCGCGCTCGCGGAGAGCATCCGGCGTCACGGCGTCGTGGAACCGCTTCTCGTGCGGCGTCCGGGTCCGGAGGAAAGACATGCGGCTGCGCCCGATCCGAGCCGGCCGCCGGAGAGGGAGGCAGCCGGGGAGCACATCTGCCAGCTCATCGCGGGAGGGCGGCGTCTCCGGGCGGCGTCGATGGCGGGGAGGCAGACCGTCCCGTGCGTGTTCGTCGAGGCGGACGCGGCGGAATCGGCGGTTCTCGCAATCGTGGAAAACCTGCACCGGGAGGATCTCAACCTGTTCGAGAGCGCGGCGGCGATCGCGTCGCTCGTGGAGGTGACGGGGATGACGCAGGAGCAGTGCGCGAAGCGGCTGGGCGTGAGTCAGTCGTACGTCGCGAACAAGCTGCGTCTGCTGCGGCTCACGGAGGAGGAGCGCCGGACGATCCTCGAGAACGGTCTGACGGAGCGGCACAGCCGGGCGCTTCTGCGGTTCCCGACGGCGGAGGAGCGGCGTCCGGTGCTCGCGGCGATGGCGGGGCGGCACATGAACGTGGCGACGGCGGAGGAGTACGTCGAATCGCTTCTCTGCGCGGCGTCGAGGGCGGCGGAGCTGAAGCGCGCGGACGTGCGGCCGGAGACGAGGGAGCGCATGATCGTGCGGGACATGCGGCAGTTTTACGGCTCGATCGACCGCGCGGTGGACGTCATGCGCAAGACCGGCGTGACGGTCGAGGCGACGAGGAAGGAGACCCCCGGCGGGGTGATGATATCGATTCTGGTGCCGAAGTCGTCGTGAGCGGGCTCACTTCGCAAGCCCGCGTAGAGTGGACGCACATTCTGACTGCGCGGCTGCGCTTGCGGATGACATGCAGGTTATCTCCTTTATGAAGGAGAGGAAAAGGTCAGAGAAAGCTCTGCGGAGCTTTCTCCCATTGATTTGCTGTCCTGCGCGGACGGCGGACAAGAGGCCTCCGCGACCGGCCTCTTGTCAATCACCGCCGCCCAAGGCCGTTCCCGCCTTGGGAATCCACCCTTCCTCAGGTATAACCTCCCTTCTCATTCTGAAGCTCCGTCCAATGGGGCATAACGCCTCTTCCTTTCAGGATTACAGGGGGATTCACCAAGTTAGTCAAGTTGTATCGCTTGCGATCTGCTCAACGCCGAGTGTGCAGCTGCACGTGTTAGCCCTTTCAGCTTCGCCGAGGCAAGGAGTGCAGCGGGAGAGTGTTAGACTTAGCCCTAACGTCCCGCTGTGCACCCATAGCCACGACGGAGTCGTAAGA
>JAFYBI010000228.1 GCA_017540285.1 Clostridia bacterium
AAGAGTTCTGAAATCCGGGCAGCCGCATTCAGCGCAGACCGAAAAAGCTAAGAAAGATCCGTAGGTTCCTTGAAACCTACGGATCTTTTTTTGATCGGATATGCCGGATCAATCCGGAGAGAAACGGACGTGCCGCGCGAAGGTACCGGTCTCGGGATCGATCACAGTGCAGACGGCGCCGGAGTCGTCTTCCCGGAAGACGTTATCATCGTCCAAAGACCCCACGGCGAGGAGGCCGCCTTCCATTTTCTGCGGCTGCAGATAGTAAAGGGGGCGGTCCAGCGTACTGTCGAGCGACACAAACGCCTGCTGCTGCCCGTAGATCTCCACGGTCACGCCGCGGTCGATCATCAGGGCGCTGGCGCTTCTTTCCGCCTGCAGGAGGATCGCCGTATCCACGGGAACGTCCCTGCCGATCACAACGGAGCCGGTGCCCGTGAAGGTGAGGCTGCCGCCGTACATGGCGCCCCACATCATGACGCCGCGGATCTCGCTTGTCCCTTCAAGGCGGATCGTAAAGCCGTTGCCCATCAGGTTCCCTTCGAGGTAAACGGAAGGTTCGCGGAAGTCCGAAAGCGTGAGGGTGTTGGTCGCGCGGTCGTAGGAAGCTCCGGAAACCGTCTCCTCCGTCACGCCGTTCGAGCGGTAATAGCCGCCGGCGACAAGATAGGTCTTCTTCGAGCCGTAGTGGAGGATCAGATACTCCTCGGAATTCGCCTCACCCTGATTTGCCCAGGCGGCGTTGCCCGCGAAATCGGGATCAAGGTTATCGAGCACGGGGAAGGAATCGGAATAAGCCGAGGGCAAAGCGACGACTTCGTAATAGCAGTCGGTGCGGTAGGTCTCGATCCATTCGCCCGACAGGATATAGAGATTGTCGGGATCGTCGATATCGCCGACAAAGATCGCGTCGTCGCTGAGCTTGCGGCTGACAAGGATCTGCCGCGTTTCCAGAAAGCGCAGCTGATCGGAAGCTCTGCCGATCGAGACCAGCCAGTCGACCGCCTCCTTCAGACCGGCGTCGCCGGACGCGGAAGAAACGTACATTTCGCCCGTCGCCGGATCGATCAAATGGACCAGGCCGTCCACGCCGGCGGGCAGGGTGACCGTCGCCGCGGGGCTGCCGCCGGGCGTATAGCCGGGCGTGTAGCCGGAATAGGAAGGAGAATCGGAAAACACGTCGAATTTCAGGGGATCGTACCCCATGGATGCGAAGAGGACGGAGACCGCGGCGATCGTGGCGGTGACGGGAATCAGAAAGAGGCGCTTGACAAGCGAGTGGCGCTCGCTCGCCTCTTCCGCCGCCTCGCCGCCGCTTTTGCCGCCGTATTCCGGCGTGTCGGACGGTTCGGGCAGACGGAGGTCCTCCGCGCTTACGGCGTAATCCGCAGGCAGAGGCGCGCTTTCCCTTGCAAGACCCGCTTCTTCCATGCGCGGGTCGAAATGATATTCATCGTTTACATAAGAGCGCAATCGCATTCCCTCCTTTCTCGCAGAATGAAACGGTCAGGGAAGGATTCAGTTCCGGATCTGATGAACGTCGAGCTGCGGGAAGGGGCATTCCACG
>JAFYBI010000229.1 GCA_017540285.1 Clostridia bacterium
ATCCTGAAGCGGACAGAGGACGACCCGGGTTTCTTGTGCGGCCCCCTTCTGCCAGGTTTCCCAGACGACGGCGACGGTGTGATCCGAGATGCACAGGCCCCGTCCGAAATCCATCAGCCCCTTTGCCGTGTCCTGCGGATCGCGGTGAAAGGTATTCTCCGCAACGAGAATGCGCTGATAGACGTGTACCTCGCCGTCCGTACCGATCGCCCTCAGGTTCCCGCTGCCGTCCGTGAACCAGAAACGCGACCCGTCGGCATAATGAAGCGCCATGGCATGGTTATCATAGGCCCGGACCGCCTCGCCCGTGCCGTTTATCCGGTAAAGGATCTCGTCTCCGGCGCGGACCGTGAGCCAGAGGTCTCCGTCATCGGATGCGGACACCGCGGTGATCTCCTGATACGGGATACCCGCCGGGTCGATGCGCGCCCAGTCCTGCTCTTCCCATTTGCGCTGCCACACGGCCTCCGCCGATGCGACGGTCAGCATGTTGCGTCCGGCGTCTGCGGAAAGGATGGCTCCCGCGTCCGCAGGCGGATCGATCTCATCCTCCCGCTCCGGCGCGCCGTTTTCAGCCGGCGATCTATGGGACGCCGTGCGCTTCACCGAACGGTATTACCGCTCCACCCTCATCCGGAAGAAATCATAAGCTCGCGTACCGCGACAAGGAGGATCCATGTTCAAGCTCCGCTGCGGCCTCATCGGCAATCCTCTCGGACACAGCTGGTCGCCCGAGATCCACGCCTGTTTAGGCGATTACGGCTATACGCTGTGGCCGATGGAGGAGGACGCCGTCGCACCGTTTCTCCGCGCCCGGGATTTCGACGCAATCAACGTCACGATCCCTTACAAAAAGACCGTCATGCCCCACCTCGACCGCATCTCCGACGAAGCGCGCCGGATCGGATCGGTCAACACGATCGTGAAGGAGGCGGACGGAACGCTCACCGGGTACAACACCGATTATTTCGGGCTCTCCTATATGCTCGACCGCCGCGGCTTTTCCCTCGCGGGGAAGAAGGTCGTCATCCTCGGCGCGGGCGGCGCGTCCGTCACGGCGCAGGCGGTGGCAGCTGACCGGAGCGCGCGTCAGATCGCCGTCGTCACGCACCGCGAGAACACGCCCGAGACGCTCGCGCGGCACGGGGACGCCGAGATCCTCATCAACACCACCCCGGTCGGGATGTTCCCGCACAACGGCGCCTCTCCCGCCTCGCTCGACTTCTTTCCCCGCCTCGAGGCCGTCGTCGACATGATCTACAACCCCGCCCGCACCGCCCTCATCCTCGACGCGGAGGTGCGCGGGATCCCGCACACGTCCGGGCTTCCCATGCTCGTCGCGCAGGCGAAAATGGCGGCGGAGCTCTTCATGCGTTCCCCGCTCTCCGACGCGATCTTCGACCGCGTGCTCGCCGAGGTTTCGAAAAGGAAGCGCAATCTTGCCCTCGTCGGCATGCCGGGATGCGGCAAGAGCACCGTCGGACGCCTCTTCGCCGAACACAGCGGCCGCCTGTTCGTCGACCTCGACGAGGAGATCGAAAAGGAAGCCGGCCGGCCGATCCCCGCCATCTTCGCAGAGGACGGCGAGGCGGCGTTCCGCGATCTCGAATCCTCGGTGCTCGCGCGGTTCTCGAAGCAGTCGTCCCTTGTGATCGCGACGGGCGGCGGGGCGGTGATCCGGGCGGAAAACCGGCGTCTGCTCCGCGAGAACAGCGTCGTGCTCCACCTCATGCGGCCCCTCGGGGAACTGGCGAAGGACGGGCGTCCGCTCTCGCAGGCACATACCGCCGAAGCGCTCTGGGAAGCGCGGCGGGACTTCTATCGCGCCGTGTCGGACGCCGTGCTCCCGGTCGATCCCGATCCCGCCGTCACGCTCGCGCGGGTCACCGACTGGTGGGAGCGTTTCTCCGACGAAAACACATAAAAAACAAGGCTGCCGCAAAAACGACAGCCTTTTCGTTGGCATTCCCGTTATCCTTCCCCAAACGGGCTGAGGGCGGAGAGATCGTCCTCCCACGCGGCGATCGCCTCGAACTCCGCCATCTGCCGCTCTCCGGACACAGCGACGATCGGGATCGCGGGGACGCCGGAACGCAGCAGATACGCGACCGACGGGACCGTCACCGAAACACCGTGCGCATCCGCGATCCGGGAGAGCTTCCCAGCCGCGATGCGGTCATGCGCGCCGGCCTCCCGCTTCCCTTCCGCGAGCTTCGCGTAAAAGCCGCCGGACGCCGCGGAGAACGCGAAGAGAGGAAGGTCCGCCTCGCGGTGCAGCGTCCAGAGCGCCCGCCCTGTCGCGACGATGCCGTCGCCCTTCGGCAGCTCTCCGTCCCGGTCCATCGCGAGACACTCCTCGTGCAAACTCCATTCGTTCGACACGGCGACCATCCAGTCCCGCCAGTCCGCGCCGAGATAATCGAGCGCCGCGCGCACCCGCTGTGCCCGGTAGTTCGAGAGCCCGAAGCGCGTGATCCTGCCGCGCCTCACCATATCCGCGAGGAAATCGACGATCACGCGGATGTCGCACGTCTCGTCGTCCCGGTGCGCGAGATAGATCGGGATCACGTCCAGACCGAGCGTCCGGCGGGATTCCTCGAGATCGGCCTCGGCGCACGCCCGGTTCACCCGGCTGACGTCGTGCGCGTCGAAGGCGTAGTGACAGCACTTCGAGGTCACGACCATGTCGGTCACCCGGCGGCTTTTGAGCCAGGCGCCGATCAGCCGTTCGGATTCGTTCCGCCCCGACGCGGTCCAGCGCCCGTAGCAGTTGGCGGTGTCGAGGAACCGCCCGCCCATGGCGTAATAGCAGTCGAGGAGCGCGAGGGAGCGTTCGTCGTCGTAATCCCCGCCAAAGCGTCCGCAGCCGCAGCACACGGCGGACAGCGGCTCGGGAAAGCTCGGGAATCGGATCTGCCGTATCATATCGTCCTCCGAAAAAACGGGAGGGACTCTTTTCAGTCCCTCCAGGTGTCATGTGTTTCGAATCAATACTTGTTCGCGCCGTTGTTCTGGCTCTTGCCGACGTTGAGCATCTTCAGAATCTCGTTGAAGTCCTCGTCGGAGATCGGGGAATCGCCCTCTTCTTCCTTGGTCTCGGGCTTCTGCGTCGGACGGGGAGCGGGCTTCTGCATGCCCTTGCCGACGACGTTGATCTCGGTCTTGCCGCCGACGGTCTTGCCGGACGCGATGGGACGGAGGGTGTCCTTTTTCACGAAGGTCTTGTCCATCTCGCTCTTGTTCTGGAAGCCGGTCGCGATGATCGTGACCTTCATGGTGTCCTCGAGGGTCTCGTCGAACGCCGCGCCCCAGATGACGACCGCATCTTCGTCCGCTTCGGACGTGATGAGCTCGGAGGCGATGGTGATGTCTTCGAGCGCGATGTCCGGGGAAGCCGTGATCGCGACGAGAACGCCCTTCGCGCCGGTGATGGTGGTTTCGAGCAGCGGGCTGGTGATCGCAGCGCGGGCCGCTTCGTTCGCCTTGTCCTTGCCGGACGCTTCGCCGATGCCCATGTGCGCGTAGCCCGCGTCGAGCATGACGGAGGTGACGTCCGCGAAGTCGAGGTTGATGTACTGCGGGGTGTTGATGAGCTCGCTGATGGAGCGCACGCCGTGGTTCAGGACGTCGTCCGCGACCTGGAACGCGTTCATGAGGGTGATCTTCTCACCGACGTCCTTCAGCTTTTCGTTCGGGATGATGATGAGGGAGTCCACAAACTCCTTGAGCTTCTCGATGCCCTCTTCCGCCTGGATCATCCGTCTCTTGCCTTCGAAGGAGAAGGGCTTGGTGACGATGCCGACGGTCAGGATGCCGAGGCTCTTCGCGATGCGCGCCACAACGGGAGCCGCGCCCGTACCGGTGCCGCCGCCCATACCGGTGGTGACGAACGCCATATCCGCGCCGTCGAGAGCCGCCGTGATGGCCTCTTCGCTCTCTTCCGCGGCCTTGGCGCCGACCTCGGGATTGGAACCCGCGCCGTGACCCTTGGTGATCTTTTCACCGATCGGGATCTTGACCGAAGCGTTGCACTTGTGAAGCGCCTGAAGGTCCGTATTGATGGCGATGAACTCCACGCCCTTGATGTTGTCGATCATGCGGTTGACCGCGTTGCAGCCGCCGCCACCGACACCGATGACCTTTATATTGACACCGCTTTCGTAACTGTTGTCTTCGAATTCAAATGCCGGCATTTACCTGCCCTCCTGATTCTTTACATGTAAATAGAGATAATATACTACCCTATATCTTACACCACTCGGGCAAATTTTGCAATAGTTTTTTCGAAAAAACGTGAAAAAAATTCTGTTTTCGTCCGTCTATATGCGGTTTCGCGCCGCGAATGCTCATTTCCCGCCCTCGCGGTAGTCGTTGATGACGGTCGCCTCGCCCACTTCCTTCAGATTGA
>JAFYBI010000230.1 GCA_017540285.1 Clostridia bacterium
CGGGAACGCCATCAACAGGCAGCTCGCCGGATACGTCCACGCCTTCGCCCATTCGATCGGCGCCCTGTACCACATCCCGCACGGGAAGGCCATCGCGCACTGCCTGATCCCGATCGTGCGCTTCCAGAAGCCGCTCTGTCTCGACGCGCTCTCCGGACTGGCGGTCTGGTGCGGGCTGGCCGGCGAATCGGACGATCCGGAGACGGCGGCGGACCGCCTGATCTCCGCCCTGAAAAAGCTGCTCGACGCCTGCGGCCTCGAAAAGGGATGCGCGGCGCTCGCGGAGGAGGATTACGGCCGCCTCGTCCGGATGATCGACAGCGACTCCGTCAACTATTCGCCGCCGGCGACGTTCCGCGACGACGAGATCCGGACGCTGCTCGAAGAAATCAGGAAGGGAGAATGAAGATGGCATACACACAGGAGAAAATCAGCGCCATCGTCACGGCGCAGAGAAGATTTTTCCGCACGGGGAAAACGCTGGACGTCGGCTGGCGGATCGCGCAGCTCAACCGGCTGAAGCGGGCCGTGACCGAAAACGGGGAAATGCTCGAAGCGGCTCTGTACGAGGACCTCGGGAAGAGCAAGACCGAAGCGTACCTCTGCGACATCGGCCCCGTCATCGTCGAAATCAACGAGATCCTCCGCGGCCTCAAAAAATGGGCGAAGCCCGAGCGGCATTACAGCGGCATCATGTGCTTCCCGAGCACGGAGACGACGGTATACAAGATGCCCTACGGCGTGTCGCTCATCATCAGCCCGTTCAATTTCCCGATCCTTCTGACCCTCGGCGTTCTGGCGGCCGCCATCGCGGGCGGCAATACGGCGGTACTCAAGACCAGCTCGAAATCGGCGGCCAGCACCCGCGCGCTCAAAAGACTGATCTCCGATACCTTCCCCGAGCATTACGCAACGGTGATCGACGGCGGTCACGACGTGGCGGACATGTGCCTCGCCGAGCGGTTCGACAAGATTTTCTACACCGGATCCCCGGCTGTGGCGAAGCATGTACTGACGGAGGCCGCGAAGAACCTGACGCCCGTTGCCCTCGAGCTCGGCGGCGAGACCGGGAACTGGTGCGTCGTCCGGAAGGACGCGGACATCCGGGACGCCGCGCGGAAGATCGCCTTCTTCAAGCTGTGCAACGCCGGGCAGATCTGCATCAACATCAACCAGATCGCGGTCGCGGAGGAGATCGCGGACGACTTCAACCGCGCCCTGATGGGGGAATTCATCCGGCAGATCGGCGACAGACCGTGGGAGAATCCGGAATACCCGAAGCTCATCACGGACGCCGTCTGGGACAAATGCGCGCGCCTGACGGACGAATACAGGGACCGCGTCGTCTTCGGCGGCATCGGGGACCGGGCGTCCCGCCGCTTCGCTCCGACCATGATCTATCCCGTGGGCATCGACGAGGACATCGTGAAGCACGAGCTCTTCTGCCCCATCCTGCCGATCGTCCCCTTCCCGGACGCGGAGATCGACCGTGTCATGGAAACCGTAGCGGACCGGGAGCACCCCCTCGCCATGTACGTCTTCACCTCCGACAGAAACTGGGCGCACAAGGTCATGTCCGAACAGCAGTACGGC
>JAFYBI010000231.1 GCA_017540285.1 Clostridia bacterium
ATCCTCGTCATCATCGGCGGCCTTCGCCGGATCGCGGAGACCAACGAACGCATCGTCCCCTTCATGGCGGTCTTCTACATCATCGGCGCGCTCGTCATCATCTTCATGAACATCACCCGGGTCGGCCCGGCCTTCGCCGCGATCTTCAAAGGCGCATTCAATTTCAAGTCCGCGGCGGGCGGCGTCACCGGAGCCGTGATCGCGCAGGCAATGCAGTGGGGCTTCAAGCGCGGCGTGTTCTCCAACGAAGCGGGCCTCGGCTCCTCCGTCATGGTCCACTCCGCTTCCAACGTCAAGGAACCCGTCGTGCAGGGCCTCTGGGGCATCTTCGAGGTCTTCGCCGACACCATCATCGTCTGCACCTGCACCGCGCTCGTCATCCTCACAAGCGGCGTGGTCGACCTCGAAACCGGCGCGTCCGTCTCCGGCGTGACCAAGCTCGGTCTGGCGACGGAAGCCTTCACGGCGAACTTCGGCACCTTCGGCGGCATCTTCATCGCGGTCGCCGTCTCCCTCTTCGCGTTCACGACGGTCCTCGGCTGGAGCTTCTACGGCACGAAGGCGTGGGAATTCCTCTTCGGCACCCGCTCCACGATCGTCTACAAGATCCTCTTCGTCCTCGTCATCCTCGCGGGCTCGACCCTCGACGCTTCCCTCGCGATCGACCTCTCCGACACCTTCAACGGCCTGATGGCGATCCCGAACCTCATCGGCGTGCTCTGCCTCTCCGGACTGGTGGTGAAGATCACGAAGAACTACACCGTGCGCAAGATCACGAAGACCGCCCCGTACAAGGAGCCGATGTACTCCGCGATCCCCGAGGTCCAGCGCGAGCAGGAAAAGCGCAGGGACTGATCCAACCGGCCTCGAAAATAAGGACCGCTGCGACACAAACCGCGGCGGTCCTTTCTCCTGGTTCAGCCGGGCATCATTCCCCCAGCATGGCGAGCAGTTCGGGGACGCAGAGCTCGAACTTGACGCTGTACCGGTAGTCCGGGTCGTCCATCGTCGCGCGGATGGCGTTCAGGACGTTCGTCGCCGCGATGCGGAGAGCCTCGGCGAGGGGCTTTTCGCGCATGATCGCGCCGATCAGGGTCGCGGCGAAGAGGTCGCCCGTGCCGTGATAGGAGACCGGGAGATTCTCGTGGAAGTACTCCTCGAACTCGCCCGTGTCGCGGTGATAGGCGACGATGCCCTGCTGCGCGCCGTTGACATTCACGCCCGTGATCGCCGCGGTCTTCGCGCCTCCTTCGGCGAGACGGCGGAGAAGGTCATGGATATACGCTTTGTCGTAGGTGCCGGGCGCGCGGTACTCTTCGCCGAGCATCAGCGTTGCCTCGGTCAGGTTCGGAACGATGAGGTCCGCGCGGTCGCAGAGGGACTTCATCGCGCCGACGATCTCCGGTCCGAAGCCCGCGTAGAGTCTGCCGTTGTCCGCCATGGCGGGGTCGATGAAGATATACGACGGCCGGATCTCGTCGATGAAGCGCCCGATCATCGCAGCCTGCTCGGGGGAGCCGAGATAGCCCGTATAGAGGCCGTCAAAGCGGAGCCCTTCCTTTTTCCAGTGCGCGGTGACGGCGGGGATGTCGTCCGTCAGATCGCGGAACGTATAGCCCGTAAAGCCGCCCGTGTGCGTGGACAGCACGGCGGTCGGGATGACGGCGCACTCCACGCCCATCGCCGAAATGACCGGCAGGGCGACCGTCGCCGAGCACTTGCCGAAGCACGAAATATCCTGAATGGTGACAACTTTTTTCATGGGAAAACCTCCTCGGGGGTTGACTTTTTTTCGGATTGCCTGTATAATAAACCAAAATTGGACCGATGAAAACTACCAGAAAGAGAGTTTTTTATAAGACCAGATGAGACCGGACGAAACCGCTTACCGAAGGATCTACGGCGATCTGCGCGACAAGATCGTCGCGGGAGACTGGCCTGCCGGCGCGCGTCTTCCCTCGAAGCGGCAGACGGCGGCGGATTACGGCGTGAGCGTCATCACCGCGGAGCACGCCTACTCCCTGCTCTGCGACGAGGGATACGCCGAAGCGCGCGAGCGGAGCGGGACCTATGCCGCCTACCGCCCGAAGGACCGCTTTCCCGTCGGGGAGACCCGAGAGGCTCTCCCGCCCGCGCAGCCCCATGCCGGCGGAGATTTCCCCTACTCGGTCTACGCGAAAACGGTGCGCCGGGTCCTCGCCGATTACGAGGGGATCCTTTACGAGAAATCCCCCGCGGGCGGCCTGCCGCTTCTGCGCCGGACCCTCGCCGACTATCTCGCCCGGAGCCGAGGCATCCGCACCGATCCCGAAAACATCCTGATCGGCTCCGGCTCGGAATACCTCTACACCCTGATCCCGATGCTCCTCGGGCGGGGACGCGTCTTCGCCGTCGAAAGCCCCTCCTACGGGCAGATCCTGCGCATTTACCGCGCCTCCGGCATCCTCTGCGAGGAGCTCCCGCTCTCGAAAAACGGCATCGACAGCGCAGCCCTCGAGGCATCCCGCGCCGAGGTGCTCCACATCACGCCCTACCGGAGCTATCCGAGCATGGTGACGGCATCCGCGTCGAAGCGGCACGAATACCTCAGCTGGGCAGAGGAGCGCGGCGGCTTTCTGATCGAGGACGACGTCGAATCGGAGTTCTCCCCCCGCTCCCGCCCGACGGAGACCCTCTTCTCCCTCGACAGCGAGCGCGTGATCTACCTCAACACCTTCTCGAAGACCCTCTTCCCCTCCCTGCGCGCGGCCTATATGGTCCTGCCCTCCGCGCTTCTGCCCGTCTGCCGGGAGACCGTCGGACACCTCTCCTGCACCGTTCCCGTGCTCGAGCAGTGCGTCCTCGCCGAGCTCATCGGGCGTGGGGACTTCGAACGCCATCTCAACCGCATGCGGCGCCGGCTCGGCCGATCGAAGCCGTGACGCGCCGGCGCGAAGAAAGGAGCCCGTATGCCCGGACGCATCCTCTTTCTCCATGGCCTGACGAGCAGCGGCAAATCGACCGCCGCGCGCTGCCTCTCCCGTCTCTGCCCGACCCCGCTCTTTCTCTCCTCGAACGACGTCTTTCACGAGATGATCGCGGGCAGATTCTTCCGGCAGGATTTCTGGCGGGAGGTCGCCCGGACCATCGGCGCGCAGTATTTCGCGGTCCGCGGCATGGCGGAGGCCGGCTTTGACGTCGTGATCGACGGGATGGGCCTCGACCTCCCGGAATACGAAGCCCTCTTCGGACAGCGCCACCCCGATCTCGTCCGCGGGATTTTCCGGGACCTCGACGTCACGTTCATCCGCTTCGACTGTCCGCTCGGCGAGCTGTGCCGGCGCAATCTGGCCCGCGGCGACCGGGGCGAATTCCAGTCCGAGGATCAGGCGAAGCGCGCCGATCCCGCCTTCCCCGCCGATCTCGCCGTCGACATGATGACGACCTTCCCGGACGAAGCCGCCCGCCGCATCCTCGCCTTTGCGGGGATCCCCGCGGTCGAAGAAGGATTCGCCGACGAAGCCGACGATTTCCGCGCGGAGATGCTCGCGGGATTCCTCGGGGAATGGGCTGACGTCCGCCCCGCCTGTCCGGAAGACGACGGCCTCGTGAAATGCGCGCCGGACGGTCCCGTGCCGATCGAAGCCGACGCCGTTCTGCGCGATCCGGCATACGCGGACGCCGTCGCCGGGGAGCTCACGCGCCGCGGTTACCGCGAGGTCGAAGCCCGCGGGGTCCGGCTTTTCGAGCGCGGCGTGCGGGATTATTGCCGCGTGCTCACCGCCCCGCCTGAGACCCTCACCGGACTCATCGGCCGGACCGTATCCGTCACGGTCGACCGCCCCGCGCATTCGCGCCACCCGGAGCATCCCGATCTCGTCTACCCGATCCCTTAC